>JAWLFR010000001.1:35338-37276 GCA_041685495.1 Bacteroidales bacterium | reverse complement strand
ATATTAATTCTTCTGACAGAATTTTTCTGAGCTCATTGGGTTTAATATTTTCATCTATCTCACCCAGTTCGGCTAGTGATACCTTTCCTCTTTCCTCTGACACAACAATAACGATACAATCTGTAAGTTCACTTATACCTATTGCAGCCCTGTGCCTCATCCCAAAACGGGGTGGCAGGTTAGGATTATCAGTGGCAGGGAGAGGGCATCTGGCAGCATATATCTTTCCCGATTCAATAAGTACAGCCCCGTCATGCAGCGGGCTGTTCCTGAAAAATATTGTTTTAAGCAGTTCAGCGCTTATCTTCGCATTAATAATCTCACCACCTTCTGCATACATCTCAAGCGAGCTGCGCCTTGAAATAACTATCAGGGCACCGGTTTTTGTTTCTGCATGCCATTCTATACCCCGCACTATCTCTTCTATATCCGTTTGTTTCTGTCTTGAAGCCACGGAACCCCCGCTGAAAAAACGCTCAATGGAGAAGCTCCCTCCTGCCATATAACGGCTGCCTATCATCAATAGAAAACGTCTTATTTCCTGCTGAAAAACAATGATAAGCACTATAACACCACCTCCAAAAACGGCCGCCATTATCGAGCTTATAAGCTCCATCTGCAATAACTCCACTACCTTCCAGAAAAGGTAAACAACAAATATGCCTACGAATATGGTTATGGCAGCCGATCCTCTTATTAAACGGTAAAGCTGGTACAGGATAAAAGCCACCAGGATAATATCTATTATATCTAATATTGTGATCGGGGGCATATACTAATTTTTAGTCTTCAGGACAAATGTAAAAAAATAAAAGCTAATTAAAGTGCAGAACCTTTTAAACTGCTTATCAGTTTTACCGCCTCAGCAGCCTCAGCCACATCATGCACCCTCAGAAATGATGCTCCTTTCATAAGTGCAACAGTATTCAGAACAACAGTGCCGTTCAGGCCCTCTTCCGGTGTTATACCCAGTGTCTTCCATACCATTGATTTACGGGACAGACCGGCCATAAGGGGCAGATCAAGAATCTGAAAGCGCTCCAGGTTGTTCAGCAGAATAAAATTATGCCTGATTGTCTTGCCGAAACCAAAACCGGGATCAATAATAATATCCTTAACGCCCCTTTGTACCAGTTCACGTTTCTTCCCGGAAAACCATTTCAGAAGCTCTGCTACAATATCATCATAGACGGGATCAATATGCATGGTCTGGGGCATCCCTTTCATATGCATCAGAACATAGGGGATATTATGCTTTTCAATAACACTGAACATTCCCTCATCAAGGTTTCCGCCTGAGATATCATTTATCATATCCACCCCGTAATGACCAATAGCCATATCAGCAAGGCCTGACCTGAAGGTGTCAAGCGACAGTACAGCCCGCGGATATTCCCTGCGCAGCAATTTCAAAGCCCTGGTAACCCTTTCGGCCTCTTCCTTTTCATCCGTATCCGCGGCGCCGGGACGCGATGAATATCCTCCTATATCAAGTATGTCAGCACCTGACTCAAGCATCTTTGCAGCCCGGCTGATAATATCATTATCACTTTGCAGGCGGCTGCCACTGTAAAAAGAATCCGGGGTGATATTAAGGACGCCCATTATAAGTGGCTTTTCAAGCGTACATAAATGGCCGCCCAGGTTTATTTTTTTTCTCATTGGTATATTAATTTATAATGGCATTTAATTACTGCCCCTCCTCCCTGCTCTCTTATAAAAATTCGACTATGCATGTTCAGGTAAATTTTAATGCTTAAATTCGTTTAGTACCGGGTATCAGCAATAAAAATATACTGAATACAAATAACAAAAATAAAGTTTTAGTTCATAATATTATGACCCGGCTACAAAAGCTGCAGGATTAAAAGCAGGGTAAATCTTCCTGTGAGGTATTTTCAGGGTTTTATATCTGCAGGATTAAAAGCAGGGCGAATC
>JAWLFR010000001.1:0-35238 GCA_041685495.1 Bacteroidales bacterium | reverse complement strand
AATCTTCCTGTGAGGTATTTTCAGGGTTTTATATCTGCAGGATTAAAAGCAGGGCGAATCCCTCATAGAAATAGGCTTAACTTATTATATTTGTAAAGCCAGAAAACGCTTTACGGCTTTAGCATACAACGAACATGAAACTGATCGTCATAGAAGGACTCGACGGTGCCGGCAAGTCCACACAGATAAAGAAACTCAGGGATTATTTTTCCGGTCATGGACTGGGACATGAATTTATTCATTTCCCCAGGACATCGGCTCCGTATTTCGGTGAGCTGATAGCCCGCTTCCTGCGAGGGGAATACGGGCAGGTTAACGAGGTTGATCCCTATCTTGTTGCAATGCTCTATGCAGGCGACAGAAGGGATATAGCACCTGGTCTTTACTCCTGGCTGAACGAAGGCAAATATGTATTGCTCGACAGGTATGTATACTCCAACATAGCATACCAGTGTGCAAAGCTGGAAGATGAAAAGGAAAGGGAAACATTAAAAAGATGGATTCTCGATCTTGAATTCACTCATTTTGGCATACCCGTACCGGCGGTCAACATTTTCCTGGATGTGCCCTTTGAATTTACCGCCGGTAAATTAATGAACAGCAGATCAGGCTCCGACAGGGATTATCTTAAGGGTAATAATGATATTCATGAAAGCAACCTGGATTTTCAGAAAAAAGTAAGGCAGGTATATTTAAGCACTGCGGCAGAAGACAATACACTGGAGCTTATTGAATGTACAGACAGAAAAGGGTCTATGTCGGCTCCCGGAGATATATTCAGTGACATAATAAAACTATTACAGAAAAAGAATATAATAATATGATCAGTGCTAAGGATTTGAGCCGGTTTATCGCCGGTTTTGTATTTATTTTTTCCGGCCTTGTAAAAGGTATTGACCCCATGGGTTCAATGTATAAATTCATTGATTATTTCACCGCCTTCCGTCTTGATGCACTGGAGCCCCTGGCTTACATCCTGGGTATAATACTCTGTACTGCTGAGTTTATCATTGGTTTTGCCGTATTAACAGGATTGAGGATGAGAATTGCATCCTGGGGATTATTAATATTTATGGCTGTATTCACTCCTCTCACCCTTTACCTTGCAATATCAGATCCTGTTGACGATTGCGGCTGCTTTGGTGACGCCATCCATCTGACCAACTGGCAGACATTCTATAAGAATATCATAATTTCAGTATTTGTTATTATAGTGTTCATCAACAGAAAGAGATACAGGACACTGTCAAAACCACTTAATGAAGGGTTAATACTGCTGGCCGTGACCGTAGCCTTTATACTTTTTACACAATATAACAGAAGACACCTGCCACTTGCAGACTTCCGACCCTACAGTACGGGAACTGATATAGCTGCAGACATGTCCATACCTGAAGGTGCTCCAGTGGATGAATACGAAACGATACTTATCTATGAGAAAGATGGCCGGCAGGAAGAATTCACACTCGAAAACTACCCCTCAGATGACAGCACATGGGTTTTTGTTGACTCAAAATCAAAGCTGATAAGTAAAGGCTATACACCACCCATAAATGATTTCAGTCTTATCACACCCGATGGTCAGGATCTGACTGATATTATTTTGGAAGATGAGGGCTTTAGCCTGTTTATGCTCAGTACAGAATTCGCGGAAGCAGACCCTGATATTATTGCCAGGGGTATTGAGACAGGACTCAGGGGCCAGGAAAACGGGATAGACTTTTATATTCTGAGCTCCTCTGTTCCTGCCTTTATAGAAAACTCCGGTAATTTCAATATGCTTCTTGTTGATGAAACAACATTGAAAACAATTATACGTTCTAACCCGGGCTTTATGTCGATAAAGGAAGGTGTTATAACCGGAAAATGGGCAGGAAGGGACCTTCCCGGCAAAGATGAGATAATCGGGATCATAAAAAATTCATACCCGCCAGGGGAAGAAAATGATACAGCTGTGCTTATCTTATTGCTGTCCGCTATTTTATTTATATCATTTATGACTAACTTTATACTGCTAAAACAATTAAAAGCTAATAAAGCATGAGAAGAAGAATAGTAGCAGGTAACTGGAAAATGAATAAGAACCTGGAAGAGGGTATTGCACTGGCTGAAGCAGTAGACTCTTTTATGCAGGCCAGTGATGTGTCGGGCGTGGAAGTTATACTCTGCACTCCTTTCATCCATCTTGCACATATTGCAGAATCACTGAAAGCGGATAAACTGAGCTGTGGGGCCCAGGACTGTTCGGATAAGGAATCGGGGGCATATACCGGTGAAACCTCAGCTTCCATGATAAAATCCACAGGCGCACAGTATGTTATAATAGGCCACAGTGAAAGAAGGGAGTACCATAATGAGACTGATGAGCTGTTGAACTCAAAAACCAATATGGCACTGAAAAACAGCCTTGGGGTGATATTCTGTTGCGGTGAAGTGCTGGAAGAAAGGGAGAATGATAATCATTTCAATATTGTCAGAGAGCAGCTTGTAAAAGGTCTTTCCGGTATACCTGCTGCTGAGCTTATAAATATTATTATTGCATACGAACCGGTATGGGCTATAGGTACAGGCGTAACGGCCAGCGCAGAACAGGCGCAGGAAATGCATTCATATATTAGGTCGGTTATCAGTGAACTGTATGGTGAGGAACAGGCAGCTGAAATAACCGTACTGTACGGGGGAAGCTGTAAACCGGGAAACGCCGCTGAACTGTTCTCCATGAAAGATGTTGATGGCGGTCTGATAGGCGGCGCATCACTTAAAGAAGAAGACTTCGGTAAAATTATTGAATCATTCCCCGTCTGATGAGACAGGTCCCGGCTATTACACTATTATTATTCCTGGTATTGCCCCTTATACAGGTTAATGCACAGCTTAACTCCTCCTTTACGGGTGATCCCGGCACCTATACAAGCGAATTAAGCAAATTCATGGGGCCCAATCTTAATGAAGAACAGTCACTTATGCTGAACAGTCTTATCAGCAAGTGGGACAGTACAATGATTGAGACCGGGACCAAGAACCTGATTATCTCAGCCTCAATAAACCTTGAAAGCAAAAGGATGAGGCCCAGGCCTCATTTTATTGACTTTATAGCCACATTAATTACATTTATTGACTATGATATTGACAGTGACAAATTCAGGACCTGGCTGGAGGGACTTAATAAGCTGTCAGCCACACCGGCTACAAGAGTAAGTGAGATCACATCATTTATCAACACGGCACAAGGGCTTATAAGCGATAATATATTATTCCAGACAAGCAGCGTAACATGGAAAACAGGCAGCAACAGGTTCAACTTTGCCAATGACAGTATATTTATTATCAGCATACCGGAATCCGATATTACATGTTATGCCCAGCGCGACAGTACAATAATATATGACACACAGGGATCATACAGTCCAGTTACAAAAATATGGAATGGCCGGGGCGGTATTATAACCTGGGAAAGGGCAGGCTATCCCCCGGACGAGGTATATGCCGAAGCTTCCACTTATACAATAGACCTGACCAGGTCTTCTTACGGGATAGACTCTGTACTGTTTATAAATAACACCTATTTTGACCGGCCTGTATACGGCAGGCTGGAAAACAGGACAGTGAATATAATAAAACAGGAAAATGCACGCTATCCCAGGTTTGAAACCTACCAGAAAGAATTCTTCCTGGAAGATATTTATGAGAATATAGATTTTACGGGCGGACTGGAATTTGAGGGGGCCATTGTCAATGGTAAAGGTGAGCCGCATAATCCTGCCACAATTGAAATGTACAGAAATGACACCCTGTATGTTGAGGCCCGTGCCCCCAGCTTTCTTTTTAACAGGGAAAATATCCAGACACAAAGCACCGAGTTCACACTGTACCTTGATGAAGATACTATTTACCATTCAGACATAGCATTCAGCTTTAATGTGCCAAGCAGGGAGCTAAATACATTTAAATCCAGGTTTCCCACATCAAAAAGCCCTTATTATAACTCTTACCACAAGATGGATATGTATTTTGATTACCTGAGTTGGAAGATGGATGAATCACTTATAACCCTCTCAAGGGCCAGGGGAGCAAGCATAGGCCAGGCATATTTTGAGTCAAATTCCTACTTCAGTGAGCAGGAATTCATCAAACTGCTGGGTATCGATGATTATCACCCTCTTTTCCGTCTGAAGGCATTTGCTGAATGGTATTATAGTGATACTTTCCCCGTAGATCAGCTGGCCAGCTGGATGAAACAGAAAAAAGAATATGTTATGGCCATGTGCATTGATCTGGCCAATAAAGGTTTCCTGTTCTTTGACAGGTTAAATGACGAGGTTACAATAAAACAAAAGCTTTATGACTATCTCGATTCATATGCGAAAAAGAAAGACTATGATGTAATGACCATCTTCAGCGAAACAAGAAGTCCTCTTGATAACGCAAAGCTGGATATGCGGAATTATAAAATGAGTATTGAAGGTGTCCCGGGCGTATCACTCAGCGACTCCCAGAATGTTCAGATTTATCCGTATGACAGGAATATAGTTCTGGAAGAGAACAGGAGCTTTGAGTTCAACGGTGTGGTACAGGCAGGTATGATCACCGTCTTCGGGCACGAGTTTAAATTTAATTATGACACATTTAAAATAAAACTGGCCAAAGTTGACTCCATAATGCTGGCTGTGGAGACAGGCGAGGTGGATGAGCAGGGACGGGCCCTGGCAAGACAGGTGGAAGACCTGATACAGATGACAAACGCAGAGCTATTGATAGACCGTCCGGATAATAAATCCGGACTGGCCAGCCTTGAACAATATCCAATATTCCATGCATACAGTGAATCCTATGTTTTTTATGATAAGATACCCGGACTGGAAGGGGTTTACCCCCAATCAGATTATTTTTTCAGGCTGGAGCCTTTCACCTTCGAGAATACTGACCGGCTGAGCCCGGACGACCTGGATCTCCGGGGAACATTCCACGCAGGAAAGATACTGGAACCCATGGATCAGACACTGACATTGCAACATGATAATTCCCTTGGCTTTTATTACAGTATACCGGAGGAAGGACTGGATGTGTACGGGGGTCAGGGCCAACTGTACAACAGCATTGAGATGAGCAACCGCGGACTGAAAGGGGATGGGAGGCTGAATTACCTTACAGCCTCTGCAGAATCAGATGAGTTCAGATTTTTTCCCGATTCATTGCTGGCAGTAAGCTCTTCACTGACCATAGCAGATAATACCGTATTTCCCGAGGTAATAAGCGATGCAACAAATATAAGGTGGTATCCGGATGATGATGAGTACTATATTGAGCCACGGGGCGATTCTGAATTCAGTATGTTTGATAACGGAACCAGTCTCGATGGCCGGCTGCTGCTGAAAAGCACAGGACTCTCTGGCAGTGGGGAAATCAATCTTACAGATTCTTACCTGAAGGGTGATAATCTCTCTTTTACCCCTTCAACCATACAGGGTGATTCTGCAAACTATAACCTGAAATCAATATCCGGTGACGGCTTCGCCTTCATTGCAGAAGATGCCAGGACACTTATTGATTTTGAAAATCAGCTTTCCACTTTCAGTCTCAACACGGATTCATCAACAGTGAAATTCCCTGAGGTGAATTATATATGCACGATGACAGATTTTGAATATGACATGCAAGACAGGGTACTGTCTATGACACAAAAAGGCAAAGAGGCAGATGAACTGATGAGTGCCGGAGAACTGCTTAAACAGGATATGGGTAATCTTGAAGAACCAGGCTTTTTCAGCACTCACATGACAAACGATACCATCAGCTTCAGGGCCGGTAAGGGAGAGTACCTGCTTGAAGAAGAAAAGGTGATAGCGGTAAATGTTAATTATATACCGGTGGCTGACGCACTTATACAGCCTGAAGACGGTGTGCTGGGAATAAATAAAGGTGCCAGGTTCGACCCGCTGGATAATGCAATAATAGCAATTAATAAAAGGCATATTATACACGATGCCAGTGTTAATATTATAAGAAGCACAAGGTACACAGCCGGCGGCCTGTATGATTATGTTGACGCAACAGGAGCAGTACAGACAATAAAATTTAACGAGATAACTGTCGATTCCCTGAGATCAGAAGGGAAAGGCCATATACCAAAAAAAGATAATTTTATGCTGAGCCCCGATTTTACCTTCCTGGGAGATGTCAGCTTTACCGCCGACAGGGATCAGCTATACTTCCTGGGCAGCGCCGGCATTGTTCATGACTGCGACTATATAGGTTCAGCCCCAATGAAATTTGAAAGCCATATCGATCCTGGAAATTTGATGATCCCGGTAAGGGATAAGCCCCGCGACATAAACGGAAACCTTATCACTGTGGGAACATATATCTCAACCGATTCCACACATATATACTCGGCTTTCCTGTCGCCAGGTAAATCATGGAGCGACACACCCCTGGTGAAGGCCAGCGGTTATATTATTTTTGACAGTGAGGACGGCAAATACAAGGTTGCCAGCAAAGAAAAACTTGCTAATATATCCCTCCCGGGAAGTATTATCAGCTTTGACAGGAATAACTGTGAGGTTTACAGTGAGGGACCTGTTAACACCGGCCTCGAATATGGACTGATGGATATCAGCAGTTCCGGCCAGGTAAATCACTATACCGATTCGGGCAGAGTGGAACTCGATCTTATCCTGGCACTTGACTTTCATTTCCTTGATGAAGCAATAAAAATAATGGCCGATGAGATAAGGTATATACCAACACTCGAACCTGTTGATATAAGCGGAAATGAATACAGTCTGGCCATGCAAAACCTGCTGGGAGAGAAAGCCGCAGCCACGCTTAAAGAGGAGATGGACCTTTTTGGTATAGCACGCAGCCTGCCGGAAGGCTTCGAGCCTGAGCTACTGCTTAATGATGTAAAGATGACATGGAACCAGGAATACCAGTCGTACCGCTCTGAAGGGGAAATTGGCATCGGCTTTATCGGTAAACAGGCTTTGAATGTTTATGTTGACGGATTCATTGAGTTGCAGAAAAGACGGTCCGGTGATATGCTTGATATATACCTGAAGGTGGATGATGCCACATGGTACTGGTTCAGCTATACCAGGGGAGTGATGATGGCATTGTCAGGGAATAACAGTTTTAATAAAAGCCTGACGGAGGAAAAAACGAGGGACAGGAGGCACCCTGAACATTCAACAAGAACACCCTATACCTATATGATAGGTGTGCAGGACCGGCTTGACAGCTTCCTGAGAAGGATGAGACAGGAGGAACAGGAAGATGCCGTCTATGAGGACCCTGTTGATTACCAGCCTGAATAATGAATATGCAATTATTCTTTTCAAATATTAAGGAAGATAATGTTTTCACCTTCGACGAGAATGAATCGAAGCATATAATAAAGGTTCTCAGGCATAAAAAAGGAGACCTTATTTATGTTACTGACGGCAGGGGCGAAATGTACAGCGCAACAATTATCAGCGATGATCCTCGTAAATGCAGGGCTTCAGTTAGCGGCACCCCCGTTTCTATTGACAGGCATAATTATTACCTGCATATAGCAATAGCTCCGACAAAAAACCATGACAGGCTGGAATGGTTTGTGGAAAAGTCTGTGGAGATGGGTATTGATGAGATAACACCTGTTATATGCGAGCACTCGGAGCGTAAAAGAGTAAGGATTGACAGGCTTCAAAGAGTTATGCTGTCAGCAATGAAGCAATCATACAAAGTACACCTGACAAAAATAAATAAGGCTGTCTATGTCAGGGATCTCATCAGGAATGAGTTCGATGGTAATAAATACATCGCTTATCTGGACAAAACCGGAAACACAGCCAGCCTTCAGGCAGCCTGTAAGAGAAATACCAATGCTCTGATTCTTATAGGGCCGGAAGGAGATTTCAGCAGGGAAGAGATAAATACGGCCCTCGAAAATGATTTCACCCCCATAAGCCTTGGCAATAGCAGGTTAAGGACGGAAACAGCAGGCATTGCAGCTTGCTGTGCGGTATATTTTGCTAATCAATAAAATCATTCAACTTATCAATATCTGTTAAAAGATCACGGATCACCCTGTCGCCGGGTCTCTTTTCCGGGATATCCAGTTTTGACAACTGCTCAATGAAACAGTATTCAAATCCCCAGGCATCAGCATACAGGTCAACTGCGGAGGCATCAATACTTTTATAATCAATAAAGAGGGTAGAGACATTCTTCATAGGCATCATCCTTGATTATATATTAAAAACGATGCCTCCTTTAAATTATTGCAGGCCCATTAATTAATTGTAAGGCTGAGGCTTTTCTCTTCTATCATTTTTCTCATATTGATGAGAGCATACCTCATTCGCCCCAGAGCCGTGTTTATGCTTACATTTGTCTGCTCGGCTATCTCTTTGAAAGACAACCCTGCATAATGACGCAGAATTACAACCTCCCGCTGGTCTTCCGGCAGTTTATCAAGTAATAACCTTACATCACTTATTATCTGCTCCCTGACTATATCATCCTCAACATTATCCTCTGCCAGTCTCTTTTCATTGAAAATATCAGCCTCATAATCATCATTTGAGTACATTTTCATCTGCTTCTCCCTGCGAAAGTGGTCAATAATAAGATTATGTGCTATCCTCATGGTCCAGGACAGGAACTTACCGCTGTCAGTGTATTTACCTGCTTTCAGCGAATGAATAACCTTCAGGAATGTTTCCTGGAAAATATCTTCAGCAAGGCTCTGTTCTCTTACATAAATTGAGATATATGTAAAAAGCCTGTTCTTATGACGCTGTATAAGATTTTCTATACCGGAGCGATTGCCATTAATAAACTGCTTAACTAACTCCCGGTCAGTGTAATTTACTTTCATTCTAACTCGTATTGGTTTAAGAGTAGAATTTTCCTATAAGCAGTCCTCCTTTATTTATCAATAGTAAGAAATGAATTACGTCATGCAATTAAGGAAAAAAATATTACAATTAAAAATATTACTTTTGTTGCCCTGTAAATTTTATAAAAAAGGCTTTAATTCTATATGACAGATAACAGGTCAGACCATATAATGATCAAGGGAGCAAGGGTTCATAACCTTAAAAATCTGAGCGTTAATATACCTCAAAACAACCTGGTTGTGGTAAGTGGTGTGTCAGGATCAGGTAAATCATCCCTGGCTTTTGACACTGTATATGCGGAAGGCCAGCGCAGGTATGTGGAAAGCCTGTCTTCCTATGCCAGGCAGTTCCTGGGCCGCATGAACAAACCTGAAGTTGATTTTATTAGCGGCATACCCCCGGCCATAGCTATTGAGCAGAAGGTAAATACGCGTAATCCCCGGTCAACTGTAGGAACATCAACTGAAATATATGATTATTTAAGATTGTTATATGCCCGTGCAGGCAGGACATATTCCCCTGTTTCGGGCAGGGAGGTAAGGCGTCACAGCGTGGATGATGTAGTTGATTTTGTTTCAGGGCAGGAACCGGGTACGAGGATGCTTATTTTATCACCCGCTACAATACCTGAAAATATAGACATTAAGGAATACCTCTCCTTCCTGAAACAGCAGGGATTCAACAGGATGAAGATTAAAGATTCCGTGTACAGGATCAGTGATACTGATGATATTATTGAAAATATCAGTCCCGGACAGGAAACAGCCATTGTCATTGACAGGATTGTGTCTGATAAGGAAAGCGGAAACCTGAGCAGGATAGCAGATTCCGTGCAGACAGCCTTTACCACGGGTAAAGGCAGGTGTATTATTGAATCCGATAAAGGAAAGAACACCCTTCATGAGGTATTCTCTAACAGGTTCGAAGCTGACGGCATTGAATTCATTGAACCCGACGAGCACCTCTTCAGCTTTAATAACCCGCTGGGGGCCTGTCCTCTATGCGAGGGATACGGTAAGATAATAGGGATAGACGAAGACCTGGTCATTCCCAACCAGGAACTGTCAGTATATGATGATGCCATAATATGCTGGAAGGGTGAAAAGATGAAAAAGTGGAAAGAGAGGCTGATAAGAAATTCGTCCCTTTTTGATTTCCCCATTCATAAGCCATGGTACCAGCTCAGCGATGAGCAGAAGGAGCTGGTATGGAAGGGGAACAGGTATTTTTACGGGCTCAATCGCTTCTTCAGCTATCTTGAGAAGAAGAAATACAAGATACAATACAGGGTAATGCTGAGCAGGTACAGGGGAAAAACAAACTGTCCGGAATGCAAGGGTCACAGGCTGCGCAGGGAAAGCTCATATGTAAAGGTAAAGGGCAGGAGTATACAGGAACTCACTTCAATACCTGTTTCAGAGCTGTATGATTTTTTTCGCAACATGGAACTGAAGCCCTCAGAGGAAGAGCTTGCCGGCAGAATATTATATGAGATAAGATCCCGGCTTGAGTTTCTTGTTAACGTTGGTCTTCCCTACCTGACACTTAACAGGCTGTCCTCTACCCTTTCGGGCGGAGAATCACAGAGGATCAACCTTGCCACATCCCTTGGCAGCAGCCTTGTAGGATCTTTGTACATCCTGGATGAACCCAGTATAGGTCTGCATCCGCGCGATACCAACCTGCTGGTTAAAGTATTGAAGCATCTGCGCGACATTGGTAACACGGTGATAGTGGTTGAGCATGAGGAAGAAATTATTAAGGCATCCGACCAGCTGATAGATATCGGGCCGGAAGCAGGACGCTCCGGTGGCGAACTGGTTTTCCAGGGCACACTGTCTGAGCTCAGGAAAGCCCATACACTGACTGCTGATTACCTGTCAGGCAAAAGAAAGATACCCGTACCGGAGGTCAGAAGACCATGGAACAATTATTTAAGCATAAAAGGGGCCAGGGAGAATAATCTTAAAGATATTGATGTTAAATTTCCTCTTAACACCCTGACTTTTGTCACGGGAGTGAGCGGATCAGGTAAATCAACACTGGTTAATGATATCCTCTACCCTGCCGTGCAGAATTCAGTAGCCGGGATTTCAAAAAAACCGGGAAGGTTCAGAAGCCTGGAAGGCGACATTGCCTTAATAAAAGGTGTTGAGCTTGTTGATCAGAATCCGATCGGCAAGTCAAGCAGGTCAAACCCTGTAACCTACCTTAAGGCTTTCGATGAGATACGGAAGCTTTTTGCCGGGCAACAGGCTTCAATACAGAATAATTTCAAGGCCTCACATTTTTCATTTAATGTGGACGGTGGACGCTGCGATGAATGCAAGGGAGAAGGCAGCGTAAAGGTTGAGATGCAGTTTATGGCAGATGTGGAGCTTATATGTGAGACATGCAAGGGTAAACGTTTCAGGAAAGAGGTACTTGAGGTCAGGTACCGTGATAAGAATATCCACGATATACTGGAGATGACGGTTAATGAGTCTATTGATTTTTTTGCATCCGGCGACGGCAATGCAGGCAGGCGTATTATATCACGTCTGAAGCCCCTGGCAGATGTAGGGCTGGGGTATGTACGGCTGGGGCAGTCATCCAGCACCCTTTCAGGAGGTGAAAGCCAGAGGGTGAAGTTAGCTTACTATCTTGCCAATGAAAAGATCAATGATCATATACTCTTTATATTCGATGAACCTACAACGGGTCTCCACTTCCATGATATCAATAAATTGCTTGGCTCCCTTAATGCACTGGTGGAAAGAGGTCATTCGGTCATACTGATTGAACATAATGTTGAGATGATAAAGAATGCAGACTGGATAATAGACCTGGGGCCTGAAGGAGGAGAAGGTGGCGGTCATATAGTTTTTGAGGGTCTTCCCGCTGATATTGTCAGCTGCAAAAATTCGTATACAGGCAAATGGCTCGCAGGAAAAATCAGGTAATAAAAAAAGGGGAGTCATAGCTGATCCCCTTATAAAATATTTTCTTTTGCGCCTATTTTATATCAAATCCGAACATTATGGCAACGCAACCGCTGGCAGGATCCCCGGAATCCTGTTCAAATTTTGAAACCTTCACCACCAGCTTCAGCTGCTGGCTTGACTCAAGCTTGAAATCCCATGTCCTTGCATAATCTTTATCTTTATTTGAATAAAGGATGTTTTTGCTTGCATCCATTATCTTAAACTCAACCGGAGGCAGATTATCAGATCCACATATTGCAACCCGATATTCCTGGTCGCTGTAAAATGTCTTATACAATTCAGCTTCTTCTCCTTCAACAAGTATGGCAGCATGGTAGTTGCCATCATGTGTATAAGGCCCCAGTTCTCCTTTACATATCTTTTTGGCAAACCCTTTACATTGTGCGTCAGCCTGGAATGTGTTAAATGTAAAGAGCAATGTAAGAATAAAACCTGTCTGTACAATTCGTTTCATAATATACTATTTTACATAAGATGACCTGATTTCTTCTACCTTTTGCGACAGTTCCATAAATACTTCAGGAGTCATATCAGTCTCAACCGTTGACTTAAGAACTGTAACATTGGTGGATTCATCAATCTCAGGCTTAACATCGGTTGTTTTAATATTTATTTTATCAAATACAGCCTTAAGCTCTTCCATCTGACCTACTATGTCAGGAATAGCAGGATGATCCTTGTTATCCTTCAGCAGCTGAAGCATAATGTCAATGGATAATTTCTGGTCAATGATCCTCCCAACTAATTTATCACTGTCAAACTCATCCATATCGACAAGCTGAGTGGCTATATAAAGACCTTCAACCCAACCACCTACAAGCACTATTGAGGCAATGGCCGGCTGCTCATTTTCTTCCAGGTATGAATTTGAATTAAGGAATGTCTCAGATACTATATCCATAATAACATCCCTGTTATTCACGTTCTCCTCGAGCCTGTTAATTGTCTCCTCGTTAATAGCATCGAGTATGCCCAGGCCGTCAGCCATTTCCTTTGCTGCTGACATGTACTCAATAACCAGCTGTGTCTGGTCATAGAGACTTGAGAAGCTCAGATCGCATGTATAGATTCCCAGGTTAAGAGCCTTCTGCTTATTTGTTGCGTACCTTGATGTATTGCTGGTAGGGTTCAGCAAATCTTCATTAAACCGTGCTCCTGCAGACTTAATAAGCATTGCCGATTCAAGAGGTGATGGAAGAGAATAAAAAATCTTCTCCGCCTCCTTGACGTCCTGGAGAATATCCTCATCAATCTGGGTTATTTCCATAGGATCCTCCTGTTCACCCTCTTTACCCCCTGATTTGCAACTGTTAAACAGAAGAGCAAAAGTAAAAACAGTAAATACTGCAAATACTGTTTTCAATAATAATTTATTCTTCATGGTTGATAGTTTAATTTGCCAGTCTATTTTCCGTCTAATGTAGTACTAAATTTTTATTTTTCAAAGTAATGTACCCGGGGTCTCATATCATGACCGGGTACCTGGATAAATATTCAACTATTCATAAGCTGAAAAGTACTTCATGAACTGGGCCCGTTCATACTTCCCTGCATCGGCAAAATTTTTATAGTTAAGTTTTGCCCTGAATTCATCTATGCTGTTAAAATCCTTTGCTTTCATCCATGACACCATTTCATCAAGCACATCCTTTATATACTCATGTCCGTTCTTATACAGCACTGAACACATCTGTACCGTATCGGCCCCTGCAAGCAGGTATTTTATAAGGTCCTCACCATTATGCACTCCCGTTGATGCAGAAAGGCTTATCCTGTAGTTAAGGGATGAAGCCATTGCAATCCAGCGCAATACATTTCTTTTTTCTTCCGGACTGCTGAACACCGCAGCAGGTATTACATTCATCGAATGGATATCAATATCAGGCTCAAAATACCTGTTGAACAGTACCACACCATCAGCACCCCTGTTGTATATCTGGTTAACCAGGTAGAAAAGATTTGAAAAACGCTGTCCCAGTTTAATGGCAAAAGGTATGCGTATTGTTGCTCTGAGTTTTTCAACCAGTTCAAAATACACCTTTTCAGCTTTTTCCGGTGCAAGGGTTTTATCAACCGGGAGAAAAAACATATTAATCTCCAGGGCATCGGCACCGCTTGACTCAATTTTTTTTGCATAATCGATCCAGTCATCAGCACTCATACAATTTATACTCGGTATTACCGGTATATCAACTGCCTCTTTTGCTTCCCTTACAAATTTAAGGTAATTATCCAGCGAATGGCTCCGGGTATAACTTGAGATATAATCTGATGCTTCAGGATAATCTGAATTTTCTGCCAGCACACCTGCCTGGTAATTGATCTGTTCTTCAAATATTGATTTAAGCACCACAGCTCCGGCCCCGTATTCAGCTGCAAGCTTTATCTTCTCCACACTGTCTGTAAGCCCGCTACTACTTATTATCAAAGGGTTACGCAAGGTTAAGCCCAGGTACTTGGTTTCCAGGTTTATCATTTCCAAAAAATTTAATTATTATTTGTTTTACATGAACGTGCCCCGAATATTGAAGTACCAAGCCTTATCATGTTACTTCCTTCCTCAAGGGCTATTTTATAATCATTTGACATCCCCATTGAGATATAAGAAAAATCATCAGCACTAAAGTATTTTTCTTTCAGGCTGTCATAGACTGACCTCAGGAAAATGAATTCTTTTCTCACCCTTTCCATATCATCAGTAAAGGTAGCCATGCCCATTACACCCCTTATTCTTACATTATTCAGCTCCCCCGGCACTCCTGATTCCATCATCTCCCTCACTTCCTCCGGGCTGAAGCCGAATTTTGTTTCTTCCCTGGCAATATGAAATTGCAGCAGGCAATCAACCACGCGTTCTGCTTTAACGGCTTCCTTATTAATTGCTCGCAGCAATTTCAATGAATCCACCGATTCAATCATATGGATAAAGTCGATTATATACTTCACCTTGTTCCTCTGCAGATGGCCAATCATATGCCACTGTATATCACTGGGTACCAGCTCATACTTGCCCATCAGTTCCTGAACCCTGTTCTCCCCGAAAACACGCTGGCCGGCATTATATGCTTCCATTATATCTTCAGGCTCCCTGGTCTTTGATACGGCTACCAGTCTTACACCTGCCGGTAATTCCTCTTTCAGTATACGTATATTTTCTGCAATATCACTCATAGTTCTAAATAAATTGCATGATAAGCAATGTCCATTAATCAGGGGATATTAAAAAAACTCAGTCCAGCTTATGAATAGCCAGCCCGCTTCTCAGCTTAGGTTCAAACCATGTTGTTTTTGGTGGCATTATATTGCCTGTATCCGCTATATTTATCAGCTGCTTCATTGACACCGGGTAAAGGGCAAATGCAACTTTCATCCCACCATCATCCACTCTCCTTTTAAGCTCATCCAGTCCTCTTATGCCACCTACGAATTCAATTCTTTTAGAACGGCGAAGGTCCTGGATATCCAGTATAGGAGACAGCACCTGTTCAGTAAGTATTGTCACATCCAGCACGCCAATAGGATCGGAATCGTCATAAACAGACTCCCTGGCCTGCAGTTTATACCATATACCCTCCAGATACATTGAGAACTCATGCAGCCTGGCCGGTTTATATATCTCACCACCCATATCCGACACAATAAACGACTTTTTCAGCTTACTTATAAAATCATCTGACGTATAGCCGTTAAGGTCACGGACCACCCTGTTGTAATCTATTATTTCAAGCTGGTTATCAGGAAAATGCACAGCCATAAAGTAATTAAACTCCTCCTCTCCCGTGTAATCCGGATTCTGCTTCCTTTTTTCCAGTCCGACAAGGGCGGCAGCAGCTGTCCTGTGATGACCGTCTGCAACATATGTTGAAGGTACTTTTTCCCTGAACAGTGTTTCTATACTTTCAATCAGGTCCCTGTCATCTATACACCAGAAATGGTGACCGAAGCCGTCTTCAGCAATAAAATCATATTCGGGCTCCTTCTTTTCGACAATTTCATTTACTATATCATCTATCTCTTTAACAGCAGGATAAGTAAAAAACACAGGCTCAATATTGGCATTATTTGTCCTGACATGAACCATCCTGTCTTCTTCCTTATCAGGCCTTGTCAGCTCATGCTTCTTTATGACCCCCAGCAGGTAATCATCAACAGAAGCACAGGCTACCAGTCCGTATTGAGTCCTGTCGCCCATAGTCTGGGCATAGATATAAAATTTCGGTTCATCATCCTGAACAAGCCATCCTTTCTCCTGCCATTTAATAAAGTTCTCATGCGATTTGCGGTAGACCTCATCGCTGTGTACATCGATATCTTCCGGAAGATCTATCTCAGCCCTTGTAATATGCAGTAATGATTCTTCTTTTCCTTCAGCCATCGCCCGTGCTTCTTCAGTATTCATCACATCATAGGGCAGGCATGCCACCCTTGATGCTATATCCTTTGGGGGGCGCAAAGCTTTAAACGGTTTTACTATTGCCATATTTTCAAAAAAATCAGATATTATTAATTATTAACCCTGTAAGTCTCGTCGCCTTTCTCCAGGAACCCAACTATCTGGTTAGCTGCGGCCAGCCCGGCATTTATATTAGCCTCGGCTGTCTGGGCACCCATTTTTTTCGGGGTAAAGAAATACCTGCCTTCATAAGCGGATTCAATCTCTTCCCGGCAATCGGGTGCTATATCAGAGATATAACTAAAATCGTCCCGTTCAGCAAAAACCTTCATCAGCTCTTCCTCATTGATAACTTCCTTGCGTGCAGTATTAACAAGCACCGCATTATCAGGCATCATACTTAAGAGCTCAAATCCTATTGATTTTTTTGTCTGCTCATTCGAAGGGATATGCAGGGATATATACTGGCATCCGGAATACAGCTCTTCAACTGTTTTAAGTGCTTTCACTCCATCTTTTTCTATATCAGCATTCTCAACAAAAGGATCAAAGGCATAAATATCCATCCCGAATCCGCTGGCTATACCTGCCACATATCTTCCCACATTGCCATAGGCATGTATACCCAGGCTCTTTCCTTTTAATTCTGTTCCCGGTTTACCGTTAAAGCCTCCCCTGGCAAGATATACCATCATGCCAAGGGCAAGCTCGGCAACTGCATTGGAGTTCTGTCCAGGTGTATTCATTGCCACGATATTTTTTTTGGAGCAGGCCTCTGTGTCTATGTTATCATAGCCGGCCCCGGCCCTTACAACTATCTTCAGTTTAGCCGCGGCATCTATCACTTCACTGTCTATCTTATCGCTTCTGACTATCAATGCATCTGCGTCAGTGACGGCAGAAAGCAGTTCTTTCCTGTCGGTATACCCTTCCAGCAGTTTCAATTCGTATCCGGCACTGTCAAGCACTTCCCTGATACCTGTTACTGCAGCTTTTGCAAAAGGTTTCTCTGTTGCTACCAATACTGTCATATCACTTATTATTTAATTATTTGCTTCAAAATCTTTCATTGACTGTACCAATGCTTTTACACTCTCCAGGGGCAGGGCATTATATAAGGAGGCACGAAAACCACCTACTGACCTGTGACCTTTAATTCCTACCATTCCCTGCGATGATGCGTAAGCAAGAAAATCCGCTTCCAGCTCTTTATACTCTTCATTCATAACAAAACAGACATTCATTATGGAACGGTCATTCTCATCTTCAACAGTTGGCATGAATAATTTGTTTCTGTCGATCTCCGAATAAAGCATTTCAGCCTTCTCGTTATTGATCTTATTCATTGCTTTAACGCCTCCCTGCTCCTTTACCCATTTCAGTGTCTGCAGCGCAGCAAACACCGGCAAAACGGGTGGTGTATTGAACATAGACTCTTTCTTTATATGTGTCCTGTAGTCCAGCATGGTAGGAATAGCCCTGTCAACCTTACCAAGAAGCGATTCCTTAATAATGACAAAAGTAACGCCTGCCGGTGCAAGGTTTTTCTGGGCTCCGCCGTATATAATTCCGTATTTTGATATATCCACGGGCCTGCTCAGTATATCTGATGACATATCAGCTACAAGCGTAAGGGGTGAATCTATATCAGTTTTAATCCCGGTACCATAAATAGTATTATTGCTTGTTATATGAAAATAATCGGCATCAGAAGGGATGGTGTAACCCTTAGGTATATAATTAAAGTTAGCATCTTCCGATGAAGCCACCACATCGACCTCTCCGAACAGTCCGGCCTCTTTTATTGCCTTCGATGCCCATGAGCCGGTATTAAGATATGCTGATTTGCCGCTCATCAGGTTCATCGGCACCATTGTAAACTGTGTGCTTGCTCCGCCCCCCAGAAAAAGGACATGATAACCTTCAGGTACTGACAGCAATTCTTTCATCAGCAGCTGCGCCTCATCCATTACAGCAACAAACTCCTTGCTGCGATGCGACACTTCCATAATCGAAAGTCCCGTTCCCTCAAAATCCTTCACTCCTTCAATAACCTTATCAATAGTATATTGCGGCAGTATTGATGGTCCTGCATAAAAATTATGTTTTTTCATTTGTCTTTTTTTTATTAATATATATACTCAGTAATTTTCCGCCCCCACAGGGCTTATTTATTTAAGTTCAATAATTTACCTTCCTTAAGGTATGGTATAACATCCGTTGAATCTTCTGTATGACAGAATGATATACAGTCATCCAGCCCCTTCTCCCTTAACCTGCTGCGCTGCGCCGCCTTATCAATATAAGCCAAAAGATCTGGTTTTGCAAATTTCCACAGATCAAGGACAATACTAAGCGAATCACATCTACTGCTGTACTTACCGCTGTCCAGCAATCTTTCTGCCAGCGCCCCTGCAAACACCGAATCTTCCAGGCAGACCTTCCCTTTCCAGCCTGCACAGAGAAGTATTACATCCCTGTCCTGCAGACTGAGCCATGATGCAAGGCTGCTGATATTAAGAAAAGAACCTATTACAACCATATAAGATCCCGCCGAGGCTTTATCAATAGCCCTGGTACCGTTTGTTGTGCTGTAAACAATGGTTTTATCCCTTACCCTGTCAGCTGTAAAGTTAAATGGTGAATTGCCGAAATCAGCAAAATCAAGCACATAACCATCACGCTCAGCTGCAACCGTATATCCCTTCTTCTTATATTCCCTGGCTATTTCCAGTCCCGGTACAGGTATAAGACTTTCAGCCCCGCTGGCAAAGGCATTGCATATTGCCGAACTGGCTCTCAGGGTATCAATAACAACTACAATTGCTTCAGGATCAGCATGGTATTCAAACAGAGCAGGACTCAGGCATGCTTCCAGGTTATTGCCTGTCATGGTTTTACTTTTCAAGATGAGACACCCTATTTCTTATATATGGGAAACTTAACAACACTGGCCTTCAGGTTCTTATTACGCACCTTAATAAATATCTCAGTTCCTTCTTTCCAGTACCCTTTCCGGAGGTATGCCATACCTATCCCCTGCTTCATCATGGGAGACATGGTGCCTGATGTTACCGTCCCTATCTTTTCTCCCTCCTCATTGAAAACTTCGTAGCCGTGCCGGGGGATACCCCTTTCTGTCATAACAAATCCCTTAAGCCTTTTATCCACACCTTCTTCCTTTTGTTTAAGCAGGTACTCCTTATCAATAAAATCCTTGTCATCAGTAAACTTGGTTATCCATCCCAGTCCTGCCTCAATGGGTGAGGTTGTATCATCTATATCATTACCATACAGGCAAAAACCTTTTTCCAGCCTGAGGGTATCACGGGCACCCAGACCTACAGGTTTAATTCCAAATTCCTCTCCTGCCTCAAAAACAGCTTTCCACAGTCTGGCAGCATCCTTATTATCGACATATATTTCACAACCTCCGGCTCCTGTATATCCCGTTGTTGAGAATATGACCGAGTCAATTCCTGCAAATGGCATTTCCTTAAAAGAATAGTATTCCATATCAATGATATTCTCGCCCGTCAGTTTTTGCATTGCCTTCAGAGCCAGGGGACCCTGAACAGCAAGCTGGGCTGTTGTATCCGAGGCATTTTCTATTCCCTTACCAGGCGACATTCCGAATTTTTCAGCATTCTCAACGCACCATTTCCAGTCTTTTTCGATATTGGCGGCATTTACAACCAGCAGGTATTTTTCATCGCTGAACCTGTAAACCAGCAGGTCATCAACTATTCCTCCCCTGCCATTGGGGAAGCATGAATACTGCACTTTACCATCAAGCAGGGCCGCAACATTATTCGATGTTATATACTGAAGATAATCAAGTGCCTTTGGGCCTGTAACCCAGAATTCACCCATATGTGACACATCGAAAACACCGACTTTTTCGCGTACTGCTATATGTTCATCGTTAATACCCGTATACTCTACCGGCATATTATAACCGGCAAAGGGAACCATCTTTGCTCCAAGATCTTCATGAAATTTTGTAAAGGGAGTATGTTTCATAGTTTAGTGTTTTTTGCTTAAAATATATTATTTGATTTTATCACAAAAGTAAAAATAAAGAAGCATTAATAGTAGTATTTCCCGGCGGACTTTACCCTGCTTTAAAAAATATCACTTATTGCCGGGACTGTTTTGTCCGGAGAGATGCTCTTTCCGGAGGGTAAGCGGATGACCCTCACTGTTGACAATGGATGTATCAGGAGGGGCAGTAATAACAAGTTTGTATATATCAAAGCCCCCGTAACCTCCCGGCCGGTCGCTTGCCAGCCAGTATTCACCCTTATTAAGCCGCGAAGGCCTGAAGAACATATCATTCGATTGTGAATTAACAGGTATGCCCATATTAACAGGCTCAGACCATCGGCCTGCCTTGTCCTTCACCGACATATAAATATCGTAACCTCCCATACCTCCCTTCCTGTCCGAACTGAACCAGATAGTATCTCCCGTACCAGAAATATACACTGATTCTTCGTTGGCAGCTGAATTCACCTGTTCACCCGTGTTATATGGTTTTGTCCATTTATTTTTCTTTATCCTTTTTATGCTGTAAATATCTCTTCCTCCATTCCCTTTTTTCCTGTCACTGGTAAAAAATATCTCGTTCCCGCCTGCTGTAACTGATATTGATGTTTCCCTGCTTCCTGAATTTATGCCAGGCTTCAGTTTGCCGGGCTTACCCCATCTTCCTTTCTTATATTCGGAGATCATTATATCACCGTTACCTTTATAACCGGCATAAATATACATTAAGCTTCCACTGTCATCTACATGGAGAACTCCTTCATTCATGGCTGTGGCAAGCCTGTTGCCAGCCGGTCCGGAAGGGTCCCATCCCCCTGTTGTACCCCGGGTTGCAACAAAGATGTTCTCATCCCATCTCATATCTTTATCTTGCCTTTTATGCCCTTCATCAAGTGGCCTCCGTGTGGTAAAATATAATAATTTACCTTTATTGGAAACAGCCGGGGAATATTCATCATACTCAGAGTTTATAGCGGCACCCGCATTAATTATTTCCGCAGGTAATGACCGGGCGGACATCTCAATTGCATAATTACACTGGTTTATAAGCTCGTTTACCAGCGGGTTAAACAAATCTGAGTCATGATACCTGTCAGAATACATATTATAGCAGTCTATGGCTTTTCCAAAATCAGCCCGCTGATGGTATGCTCTTCCGGTGAGTAATAAGATATCAGTAGTGACAGCCGGATCCAGTTCATAGGCTTTCAGGAAATAATCGAGCGACTCCAAAGGCTGACCCCCGAACATATAGCTTACTGCTATCTTATAGTTAAGAGCGGCATTATCACTGTTATAATCACTGGCACGCAGGTAGCATTCCGCTGCTTCATTATACAGGCCCACACCTGAATCAAATAATTTATCACCATCCTTAATATATTTCCAGGCATCCCTGAAACCCTCTTTTTCCTTCCTGAAACCAGGTTTTGACACATTGACGGTTTCCTGTCCGCACAAAAGGGTAAGCGGCAGTCCGGCCAGGATAAGCAGAAAGAATAAATGCTTTTTCATTAATAATATATTTTGTTCTAAAAATAATAATTATTAATCTGATATATACTCTCCATGCAAAATTATTCGCTTATATCCCGCTGCTCTTGATGAATTTTGCTATTTTTGTTTTAAAAGAGAGCCCCGGAAATAATGGAATTCAAATTTATCAATGTTGATTATATTGAAGAAGTATGTGACAACTCACATGATCTTATAAGAGAGATGGCCGGTATTTTCCGTGAGCAGGTCAGTGAATTCAGGAACGAGATGAAGAAATTGCATGATGATGAGCAATATTATGATCTGGGTTTACTGGCCCATAAGGCAAAATCATCAATAGCCATTATGGGCATGGATAATCTCACCCATAAATTAAAGGAACTGGAGCTTAATGCAAAAGAAGGCTTAAAACCCGAGAGCTACCCTTTGCTGATAGATGAGTTTACAAGGCAGACAGACGAAGCCTTGAAAGAACTTGACAGCTACCTGGAATCATTATAACCTTATACAATGATCATAATTGAAAAGATTGATAATAACATTGATCATGTAAGCTTTAACAAGATAGAAAAGCTTAATGCAATGGTTGCAGAGGATATTAAATCCGAACTGCTCAAACTGTTCGATGTTCCAAATTCAAAAGTGATAATTGACCTTGGAGGAATAAATTATATAGACAGTACAGGCTTCGGCTGTTTTCTTACTGCCATGAAAGCCGCAAGGAATAATTACGGGAAGCTGAAGATATGTAATATTCAAACCGATGTGGAATCCGTTTTCCAGGCCCTGCAGCTGCATACCGTACTCGAACTGCATAATGATATCGATTCCTGTATAAATAGTTTCTGAATTTCCCCGTAACAAGCCATTAATTACCATCAATGCTGTTATATTTGAAGGTAAAGAATATATTATGGATAAGATTGAATGGAAACCCGGAACAATGATATATCCTCTTCCGGCTGTAATGGTCAGCTGCGGAAGCAATCCGGATGAATATAATATTATTACCATTGCATGGACCGGTACGGTATGCACGGACCCACCCATGTGCTATATTTCAATAAGGCCATCCAGGCATTCATATCAGATTATTAAAAACAGCAGGGAGTTTGTTATTAACCTTACCACGGGAAGACTGGCCAGGGCGGCCGACTGGTGCGGGGTTAAGTCGGGGCGCGACTATAACAAGTTTAAAGAGATGAAGCTCAGTCCGGCTGAAAGCAATAAGGTTAAAGCCCCGTCCATAGCGGAATCGCCAGTCAGCATAGAATGCAGGGTAACAGATATCATTGAGCTGGGTATCCATCATATGTTCCTGGCAGAAGTCCTTTCAATACAGGCCGACAAAAAATATTTCAATACCGATACAGGAGCTTTCCACCTGGAAAAAGCAGGTCTCATAAGCTATCAGCATGGCAAATATTACCATACAGGCGATATGATTGGCAGATTCGGCTTTTCCGTAATGAAAAAGAAAAAGAAGAAAAAGAAGGCTACGAAAAAATAATGCGTTTAGGAAAATAAGACATAAATTAGTATTTTTCATCCTTGATTTATGAAAACCTCATAAGCCTGATTTAAATGAGTGAAAAGATTCTAAAGGCACTGATGCAGCTCTTTGCCATTATTGCAAGACCTGAAAGCAGTGAGAGCGACCGCAGGAGCGTGGTCAAAGCCTTTCTGAGAAGGCAACTGAATGAAGAGCTTGTTAAGGAATACCTTAGTGCCTTTGATGATTTTTACCGGGCTGCCAAGGAGAAGCAGAAGAAAAGTGCACAGAAGAAAAGACATTCTGCCGTATCGGTGAGGATATTGAGGATAACAAACCAGATCAACGACCAGCTCACCCAGAACCAGAAGATAGTGGTGATTATCCAGTTGTTTGAGTTCTGCAAATCAGACGGCACAATAATCACCGGTGAAGAAATAGAGTTTATAAGGGCGGTAGCTGAGTCATTTTATATCGAGAAGGACGAGTTTGAGCTGATGCGTGAATTTGTGCTTAATGACTTTTCCAGCATACCTGATTCTCCTAATATCATTATTATTGATAACAAACCCGATGATACAGGTAAACTGAGCCATCATATAACAAACGAAACCATAACCGGACAGATATGGGTGCTGGAGGTAAGCTCGGCCAATATGCACTTCATAAGGTTTACCAATATGGCCGAACTGTACCTTAATGGTCAGCTCGTGCAGGAAGACAAGGTTTATCCCTTCAATCCCGGTTCATCGCTGCGTGACCCCAAGACCACCCCCATATACTACAGCGATATTATCAGCAGGTTCAGGCGCGAAGAGCTTGAAGCCTCCAGGGTTGTTTATGAGGTGAAAGACCTGGAGTACAGGTTTAAAAGCGGGCATGTTGGCATACATAAAATGTCTTTCGAGGAAGAATCGGGCAGGCTTGTCGGCATAATGGGTGCTTCGGGAGCAGGCAAGTCAACCCTTCTCAATGTACTGAACGGTATTAACACCCCTTACAGGGGGAAAGTGCTTTTAAACGGCATTGATATTCATTCAGACAGTGATGAAGCAGAAGGTCTGATTGGTTATGTGTCACAGGATGATCTGCTGATAGAGGAGCTCACTGTTTATCAGAACCTCTATTATAACGCCAAGCTGTGTTTTGATAATCTCAGTGAGGAGGAGATACATGAGAAAGTGTCAAACACACTGCAGAGCCTGGGCCTCTATGAGATAAAAGACATGAAGGTGGGCAGCCCTCTTAACAAGAGAATAAGCGGTGGTCAGAGGAAAAGACTTAATATCTCTCTTGAGCTGATACGCGAACCGCCCATCCTGTTCCTTGACGAACCTACATCGGGCTTATCCTCACGCGACAGTGAAAACATACTAGACCTGCTGAAGGAACTGGCTCTCAAGGGCAAACTGCTGTTTGTTGTGATACACCAGCCCTCAAGTGATATCTTTAAGATGTTTGACAGGCTGGTAATACTTGATACTGGTGGTTATATTATATATAATGGCGACCCCATTGAATCAATTATCTATTTCAAGGTAAGAACCCATCAGGCCAATTATAACGAAAGTGAGTGCCATGTATGCGGTAATGTGAACCCGGAGCAGGTATTCAATATCGTAGAGTCAAAGGTGCTGGATGAATACGGCAAAGCCACCAATGTGCGAAAAAAATCACCAAAGGAATGGAACCAGCATTATAATGAGTATATTGTAAAAAACGAGAGGGAGCTGGAACCCGGACAGGGTGTACCGGAGATAACATTTAAGACACCCAGCAGGCTTAAACAATTCCTTGTTTTCATCAAACGTGATATACTTTCCAAGCTGGCCGACAGCCAGTACCTGCTGATAACCATGCTGGAAGCACCCATACTGGCTTTCTTCCTTGCTTTCCTGATCAAATACTTTGACGAAAGTGCAGAGAATGCACACTATACATTGCTGGAAAACAGCAATCTGCCTGTTTATCTCTTTATGTCTGTTATTGTGGCTATATTTATGGGACTGACAGTCAGTGCTGAAGAAATAATAAAAGACAGGAAGATACTTAAGAGAGAGGCATTCCTCAACCTGAGCTGGAACTCCTACCTGATGTCCAAGGTGATAGTGCAGCTTGTTATTTCGGCCATACAGGCCTTTGCTTTTGTGCTGGTAGGTAACGGGATAACAGAGATACAAGGCATGTGGTTTGAATACTGGCTTGTGCTGTTCTCCTGCTGGGCCAGTGCCAACCTGCTGGGATTACTGATATCCGACAGCTTTAAAGCTGTTGTTACCATCTATATCCTGATTCCTTTTCTTGTGATACCACAGATAATCCTGAGTGGTATTATCGTTAAGTTTGAAAAGCTTAATCCAAATATTTCTTCACCATCCAAGATTCCATTCTATGGCGAGTTAATTATTGCCAGGTGGGGCTACGAAGCTCTTGCCGTCAAGCAGTTTAAGGATAATGATTATGAAGAGATGTTCTACGAATATGATAAGATAATGAGCATCGCAAACTTCAAAAAGATATACTGGTATAACGATCTCAAACAGAGGTTAAGCAATCTTGAGAACGCGCTCAGCAGGAAAGATCTTGACGATAAGTTTAAAGATGACCTCCTTGTACTCAGAAATGAGATTGCAAAGGAGATGCAGGCAGTACCTGCACTGGAGTTTAATTACCTTGACCAGCTAAAACCGGAGAGGGTGACTGAAAATGCCATATCTGCTGCAAGGGAATATATTGAGATACTATATAACAGCTATAAAAGAATATATAATAAGAACTTCAATGAGAAGGATCTTATTGTCAGCAGGGCAATGGAAGAAGATCCCCTGGACTTTATCAGGCTAAAGCAAAAGCACTATAATAACAGGCTGGAAGAATTTGTCACGAACTCAAATGAAGAGGAAAGGAGTATAGAATACAAAGGTGAGATCATACAGAAGATAGATCCTATCTTTAAAGACCCTGACCATCCTTTTGTGAAGGCACATTTCTATGCTCCCAGGAAACAGGTGTTTGGGAACTTTGTTGACACTTTCTGGGTAAATATCACGGTAATATGGCTGTGGACTATCCTGACTTATATAGCCCTGTATTTCAGGCTTCTGAAGAGAGTGCTTGATTCAATGGAAGAATTTTCAGAACGAAGGAAGGCAAAAAAAGCTGAAAAAAATTAGGGATATACACAAGACATACCCCTATAACTTTTCCAAACCGATCGGAATGCTTTACCTGGCTATTCAACAATCTCTATCATTTCGAACGGCACCCGGATGATAGACTCATAGTCTTCTCCTGCCTCCAGCATATCTTCATCATCCTCCTCATAATACCATTTTATCTCAACGTCGTTCTTCGCTTTATGGATAAGTTCGAGTTTTTTAAACACATCGAGTATGCATTTTGATGAGCTGGTATTAAAATACTCGAGCTTTACCTCAACCGTAGTTAAAGGCAGGGGACTTTCCCTGTACTTATCCAGCCAGTCTACAAGAGGCTTATAAAATTCAACAGAATTTTCAGGTATCGACCTTCCCTCCAGTTTAAATATTCCTTCATTTGAGTCAAAATGAACTGTCGGTGTCTTAGGGCTTCCTTCAATAATGATCGGTTCCATATTATAAAGATTTTAAATTATTAATTACTCTCTAATCCGCTGATTCTTATTGATAAACAAAAAAATGAATAATCCTTATTATAATCATAAAACTTATATTCAATCTGGTTGCCTGTTTTACGTGCAATATCTACCAGTCCGAGTCCCCCTCCTCCTTTATCAGATATTCTCTGATGGTGCAGGATAAATTTATATAATTCCTTTATTTCCTCGGCACTTGAATTATTTATTTTCTCAAGTTTCTCTTTAAGCTTGTCTATCTTGTCCTTTGTAACAAAATTGCCGGCTGTAATATTATACCCCGAGGTGTTACGGGTAATAACGATTATACCAAAGCGCTTTGAATCCTGGTCTTCAAAATCCCCCGGCACCGCATCAACATGATGATAAAGGTTCTGAAGGCTTTCAACAAGCACATTATATAATTTCTTTTTTACTTTGGAGGGGTCATTGGCCTCTTCGGTTTTTTTTTCAACCGAATCAAGAATCACATTTATCACATCTGCACTAATATCACCTTTATAAGAGAAGATAACATTACCTGTCAGTAAATTCTTAAAATGGTTCTCTACATTAAAGCTCATCAGCTTCCGTTTGATGTGGGCCTGTTAATAACAAGAACAAATATAAAAAAATTCTCAAGTTCAAAAAATTTACATGTCAGGCATTTGATAAAAACACCTTACAATATATACAAATAGCCTGAAACACCAGATGAACATCTCTTTTTCACAGGCTCAGGCTTCAGCCAGCATCACGGGCACTGCCCCTGTAAAGATCATATTTCATCAGTTTAACTTCCAGTTTACCATTATATAATGTATGTTTTTCAGAGGGTTTCAGTCCTATCTTTTTTAATGCTTCCCTGTTCGAACTGATAAGCCAGGCTGTGGACCCGGGATAACCATGTTTCAGACGCTCACCTATACCTTCATACAGCTTTTCTATATCACTTATTTCCATTCTTTCACCATAAGGTGGGTTCATTATTATGGTAAGAGGCCTGCCCGCCGACTCAGTATCGAGAAAATCCTCTATCCCGGTCCGTATATCTGCCTCCAGTCCTGCACTTTTAATATTGGACCTGGCAATCCTGATATTCTGCGGTGATATATCCCTGCAATATACCTGTGTCTGCAGTGGCGCTATCTTTAGTTTTGCATCCCTTCTCACCTTCTTAAACAGGCCATGGTCGTAGTCAGGCCAGTTCATAAAACCAAAAAACTGCCTTTTCTGTCCGGGTGGAATTCGCCTTGCCATCATGGCTGCTTCAATAGCTATTGTACCCGAACCACACATGGGATCAAGCAGTGGCGACATCATATCCCATCCGCTTTTCATTATTATACCGGCCGCCAGCACTTCATTCAGGGGTGCCTCCGACTGGTACAGCCTGTAGCCTCTTTTAAACAGTGGTACAATGGTTGAGTCAAGGCTGATATTGACCCTTTTTTCATTTATATGGCAGTTAAAAACAATATCGGGTTCTTTCAGGTCAACAGAGGGGCGCCTGCCGGTTTTCTTCCTGAACCTGTCCACAATAGCATCTTTAAGAACCAGGGCCGGGTATCCTGTATGGTTAAATAATGTAGATTTGACAACAGGCACTATGGAGAAAGTCTGTCCTGCACCCATAATCTCTTCCCATGGAAAAACAGTTGACCGGCTATACAGATCCTGTGTCTTATCTATCTTAAACTGGTACAGGGGTTTTAATACCGACAATGCCGTTCGCAGGCAATAGTTGGCCCTGTAAAGCACTTCATTATCGCCATCAAAACTGACTGATCTCCTGCCCTTAATGATATTGACGGCACCAATTGATTCCAGCTCCCTGCTCAGAACATCCTCCAGTCCATGAAGTGTTTTTGCCAAAAGATTATCCATTATGCCCCTGTCAATTTTTCAGTAAGGAAAAATATTCATCATCATTCTCTATAAGATCAAGGGCCCTGTTAATAACAATATCGTCCTGGTTAACAATTTGGTAGTACTCGGACATATCCCATATATCACGTGCTATCAGGCCCTTGAGCACCTGTCTGATCTGACCCTCAGAGATTTTATAATCATCCTCAACAAACTCCACTCCCATATCCTTACCCAGGCTTATCAGTGAATCCATTTCCTCATCGCTGAAGGAAAAATCCTCTTTGAAGCTGTCAAACTGCCTGTACTTCCTGTTAAGGCTTCTGCGGTTATTATCCGCATAATCAAGAGAAAACTGGGATATTACGTTCTTATTCACCAGGTCGCGGTAATAGTCAGAATAATTACTTGTGTCTGCAGGGATAAAGATATCGGGCATAATACCACCGCCTCCGTATACCTTCCTGCCGTTTTTCAGGGTGTTAAATGTAAGTGAATCGGGCAGGTTGATGCTATCGGCAGACATCATCTCCCCGTTAATAAACCTTGAATAAAAATCAGTCATATATTTTTCAACACCCTCGTCATATGGTCTCTGGATAAGTCTTCCGGAGGGTGTAAAGTATCTTGCAATAGTAAGCCTCAGCGCTGAGCCGTCACCCAGCTTAAAGGCATTCTGCACCAGTCCTTTTCCAAAAGTCCTCCTGCCTATAACCAGTCCCCTGTCCCAGTCCTGCATGGCGCCTGCCACAATTTCACTGGCAGAGGCAGATCCTTCATCAACCAGTACCACCACCTTTGAATTGTTCATATTACCTCCCTCACGTGTGTGGAAGTCCTGCCGCGGAGTGTTCAGGCCTTCAAGGTATACTATGAGCCTTTTCTCACTGAAAAAATTATCACACATCCTTATTGCTGCCTCCAGATAGCCTCCTGTGTTTCCACGCAGGTCTATTATCATATGTTCCATATTTTCAGCCAGAAGACTCTCAACAGCCTCATTGAATTCCTCCTCTGTTGTGAGGGAAAAATTACTCAGTTTCACATATCCCACATTATCATCCTCCATATATGAGGCAAGCAGACTGTTTACCGGCAATTCATCCCGGTATATCTCGTATTCCAGTATATCCGGGGCTCCCCGCCTGTAAATACCAACTACCACCTTTGTCCCTTTATCACCAAGCAGCCTTTTTCTCACCCCGTTGGTTGTTATCCCGGTACCTGCAACATTTTCACCATCTATGCTTATAATACGGTCGCCAGGCCTCAGGCCAACTTTCTCCGAGGGACCTCCCGGCATCGGGGCAATTACAAGAATCGAATCATGCAGTATATTAAACTCTATGCCTATTCCTTCAAAACTGCCCTCCAGGCGCTGGTTTATCTCCTCCATTTCATCAGCTGGTATATATACCGAATGAGGATCAAGGTTTTTAAGCACCTCAATAATAGCCTTCTCAGTGAGTTCCTCCTGGCTGGTACTGTCAACATAAAAAGACTCCACCAGGGCCATGGTTCTTCCGAATTTAAGAGCCTGTTCGGTAAACAGCTGCGCCTTAACTTCCATTCCTGCAAGGAAAAGAACCAGTATCATCAATATTCCATATTTCTTATCCATATCAATTATTTTTATCTGTTAAAGGGAACACCCGGGTAGCTCTATTCCCATTCAATTGTAGCCGGCGGCTTGGAACTGATATCATACACCACCCTGTTAATACCTCTCACCCTGTTTATTATAGAATTTGAAACCTGTCCCAGGAAATCATAGGGCAGATGCGACCAGTCGGCTGTCATCCCGTCTGTTGATCCCACAGCACGAAGCACAACAGCATTTTCATATGTCCGTTCATCGCCCATTACGCCTACGGACTGAACAGGCAGCAGTATAACACCTGCCTGCCATACCTCATCATACAGTCCCGCCTTTTTCAGTCCCTCTATAAATATATCGTCAGCCTCCTGCACCATACGCACCTTTTCCCTGCTGACGGCTCCCAGTATCCTTATTGCCAGGCCCGGACCCGGGAAAGGGTGACGCCTGATAATCATATCAGGCATATCCATTGCTGCTCCCACCTTTCTGACCTCATCCTTAAAAAGAAGCTTAAGCGGTTCAACTACCCTTAGGTTCATTATCTCGGGCAAGCCCCCCACATTATGATGAGATTTTATGGTTGCAGACGGACCGTTGACCGAGACAGATTCTATAACATCCGGATATATTGTTCCCTGTGCAAGCCATTTTACATCCTTTACTGCCAGGGCTTCCCTGTCAAATATTTCAATAAAGACCCTGCCAATTATCTTCCTTTTCTCTTCAGGATCACTCACCCCTTCCAGTTGATCAAGAAATTCATCAGCGGCATTAACGCCTTTCACATTCAGGCCCAGCCCTTTATATGAGTCGAGCACCTTCTGGAACTCCCCTTTGCGAAGCAAGCCATTATCCACAAATATGCATGTAAGGTTTTTTCCTATCGCCATATTAAGCAGGTAGGCAGCCACAGAGGAATCGACACCTCCGCTGAGACCAAGCACTACACGGTCATCTTTCAGGGTATCTTTCAGTTTGTCTACAGTTGATTCAACAAATGAATCCGGTGTCCATGTCCTGTTACATCCACATATATCAAGCACAAAATTTGAAAGTATTTTTTTGCCCTGCTCTGTGTGATAAACCTCGGGATGGAACTGTATACCCCAGGTGTTCTCGCCCTGTATATGGTATGCTCCCACCCTCACATCTGATGTTGAGCCTATCACTGAATACCCGGAAGGAATTTCTTCAATGGTGTCGCCATGCGACATCCACACCTGCGTTCCCTGCTCTATACCGGCAAAAAGGGGATCGTTATTATTCATATAGATCATCCTGGCCCTGCCATACTCCCTTGAATCCGAGGCCTGAACCTTTCCCCCGTAATTATGTGCCAGATGCTGTGCCCCGTAGCACACGCCCAGCAGGGGTATTTTACCCTTTATTCTGTCGAGGTCGGGATAAGGAGCTCCCTTATCCCTTACAGATGAAGGGCTGCCTGATAAGATAACGCCTTTAACATTTTTATCGGGCTGCGGGTATTTATTAAAAGGATGTATCTCGCAATATACATTAAGCTCTCTTACCCGGCGGGCTATTAATTGAGTATACTGTGAGCCAAAATCAAGAATTAGAATCGTTTCCTGCACAGTGATTTGATTTTTAAGATTGATGAGCAAAGATAAGTATTCTTTTGTTTGTAATATCCCATATCATATTGTAATTACTGATCCTTCCTGTGCAGCAATGGTATCCGGAAATAACTCCCTGGCTTCTTCAACCAGGGGTGCAACATCCCTGTAGCGGGCGGAGAAATGCCCTATCACCAATCTGCCAGCTCCTGCATCAAGGGCTACTCTTGCCGCCTGCGCTGCTGTTGAATGCCCTGTCCTGACAGCAAGATCCAATCTGTCTGAAGCAAAGGTTGCTTCATGATAGAGCAGGTCCACATTCTTTACAAATTCCGCCATCCGGGGAAAATATGATGTATCACTGCAGTATGCAAAGGACCTTGGATGCGGCGGATCCCTTGTTATTTCACTGTTGGGGATACACTGGCCGCCGGCAGTATAAAAATCTGCGCCTTTTTTTATTTTATGTATTTCTGATAATGGTATTTTATATTTTTTTATTGCCTGCCTGATAATATTCCTTTCCTTTTCTTTCTCCCTGAAAAGGAATCCAAAAGCAGGCACACGGTGCTGCAGCGGCAGGGAAAAAATCTTTATACCCTTATTTTCAAAAAGCTTAACAGGGTCCTTTCCACTCAGAGGAGTAAAATCAATATCGAAGTTCAGGTGAATATCGAAATCTGACAGGTGGGAATATAATATCTCCCGGTAGCCTGCGGGGGCATATATCCGCAGGGGAGAAAGCCGGCCTGTCAGGTTAAGTGATGACAGCAGGCCGTATAATCCGAATATATGATCACCATGAAGATGGCTGATAAATATATGGTGTATTTTTCCATATTTTATCTTATACTTCCTCAGCTGCATCTGCGTTCCTTCACCGCAATCGATTAAAAAAAACCGCTCATGGGCATTCAGCACATGAGCGGATGGATATCGTTGTGATGTAGGCAGGGCAGAACTGCTTCCCAGTATGGTCAATTCAAAAATCACCCTCCTTAACAGTCTTATGATATCATCTTCTCAGCATCGTTTACAGTATCGGTTATATTAAGTACTGTATCGAGCTGAGAGATTGTTATCAATCTTTCAACTGCATCATTCAGACCGCAGAGCACGAATGTGCCGCCGGCATTTTTGCAAAGCCTGTTAGCCACCAGTATCGCACTTAAACCTGAGGAATCACAATATTCACATTTTTCAAGATCCAGAACAATATTCTTTTCACCCTTTCCTGAGATCAGCACCAGCTCCGACTTCAGTGCAGGTGCAACGTGGGTGTCAAGCTTTTCAGTCTGGACCTGGATCAGTGTACTGTTTTTCTTGCTTTCAATATTAAAATCCATGACCTTCAAAATTTATTAGGTCTAATTTAATTATTTTTTCTCAGATTTAGACGATTTGTTCTCTTTTTCTTCCATTTCTTCTTTAAGTGCTGCAAGATCAGATATATCACCAAGTGTTGTTTTCTCAAGATTTGATTTTATCTTCTTGCTTGCCCGCCTGGTGGCCGAAGCCTCACTCTTCCTAGTACTCCTTTCGCCTGCCCTTTTCTCATCTTCAAAGATCCTGCTGTGAGAGAGTATGATCTTCTTGGCTGCCTTATTAAATTCTATAACCTTAAACTGCAGCTTCTCATCAACCTTGCCACTTGTACCGTCTTCCTTAACTAGATGCTTGGGAGTAACGAATCCTTCAACCCCGTAAGGCAATGCCACTACAGCTCCCTTATCGAATACGTCAATTATTGTTCCCTCGTGGATGGTATCCACTTCAAAAACCTCCTCAAACACATCCCACGGGTTCTCTTCAAGCTGCTTATGGCCCAGGCTCAGTCTCCTGTTATCCTTATCTATCTCAAGAACCACAACCTCTATTTCAGCATCTATTGAAGTGAATTCAGCAGGGTGCTTTATCTTCTTTGTCCACGACAGGTCAGAAATGTGTATCAGTCCGTCCACTCCTTCTTCAATCTCAACAAACACACCGAAGTTGGTAAAGTTTCTTACCCTGGCCTTGTGCTTGCTGCCCACGGCATATTTCTCTTCTATGCCATCCCATGGATCCGGCTTAAGCTGCTTTATGCCCAGTGACATCTTACGCTGCTCGCGGTCGAGAGTCAGTATAACGGCCTCTACCTCATCACCTACCTTCATAAATTCCTGGGCGCTGCGCAGGTGCTGCGACCATGACATTTCAGAAACATGTATCAGTCCTTCCACGCCAGGAGCTATTTCAACAAATGCCCCGTAATCGGCCATAACCACCACTTTGCCTTTAACCTTATCACCTATCTTCAAATTCTCGTCAAGCGAATCCCACGGGTGCTCTGTGAGCTGCTTAAGACCAAGTGCTATCCTTTTCTTGTCATCATCAAAGTCAAGTATAACAACATTCAGTTTCTCATCCAGTGACACTATCTCTTCGGGATGGTTAACCCTGCCCCATGAAAGGTCGGTTATATGTATCAGACCATCCACACCACCAAGGTCGATGAAGACCCCGTAGGAAGTGATATTCTTGACAGTTCCTTCCAGTACCTGCCCTTTTTCCAGTTTGGCGATGATCTCTTTCTTCTGTGACTCCAGCTCGGCCTCAATCAGTGCCTTGTGAGAAACAACAACATTCTTGAATTCATGGTTTATCTTAACAACCTTGAATTCCATTGTTTTGCCCACGTATATATCATAATCCCTGATCGGTTTAACATCGATCTGTGATCCCGGGAGGAAAGCTTCAATACCGAATACATCCACTATCATACCACCCTTGGTACGGCACTTGATATAACCATTGATAATCTCGTCCTTTTCCAGTGCTTCGTTAACCCTTTCCCATGATTTCAGGGCACGTGCTCTCTTATGCGACAATACCAGCTGTCCCCGCTTGTCTTCCTGGCTCTCCACGTACACTTCCACCGTATCACCTGGCTTAAGATCGGGGTTATAACGAAATTCATTAAGACTGATTACGCCTTCAGACTTATATCCTATATTAATAACAACTTCACGCTTGTTCATGGAGATAACGGTACCTTCCACAACCTCATCTTCGGCAATGGTAGACAGCGTTTTATCATACATCTCCTCAACCTCTTTCTTCCTGGGTGTATGTTTTGTGTCTTCCTTTTCAAAGGATTCCCAGTCAAATTCCTCGAGGTCATCAGTTTCTTTTTCTGCGGCAACTTTCTCAGCAGCTGCAGGTTTTTCTTCAGCTTTCTCTTCCTCAGCCTTTTCCTCAGCCTTTACAGGCTCTGCAGGTTTTTCTTCAGTTTTCTCTTCCTCAGC
>JAWLFR010000033.1:11075-20543 GCA_041685495.1 Bacteroidales bacterium | reverse complement strand
CCATCCTGTTACGGGAACTGAAACCCTTCACCACCGGCTCCTCCCTGGCGGGCATCATCTCCCGTGATATCACTATTCATCTTTGAGCTTACGGTAAAAGAGTCGGAGACATTCTGCGAGCCTATGGCGTCATAGTTAAGGTCTTCCACATCCATAAACTGGGCCCTTTCCTCCCTGAACCTCAGCAGCACATCATCAACGGGACCGTTCCTGTTCTTGGCCAGTATGATCTCGGCTATACCTTTTGATGACATCTCATTATCCAGTGTTTCAAAGCCATACTTTTCGGGTCTGTGTATAAAAAGTACCATATCGGCATCCTGCTCTATGGCACCTGACTCCCTGAGGTCAGAAAGCTGCGGTCTCTTGTTACCGCTCCTTACCTCCACCGACCTGTTAAGCTGGCTGAGGGCTATAATGGGTACATTAAGCTCTTTTGATATGCTTTTGAGCGAACGTGATATATTGGATACTTCCTGCTCCCGGCTGCCGGCATCCTTTGGACCGGTCATAAGCTGAAGATAGTCAACAATAGCTATGTCAAGCTTGTGCTGTGCCGACAGCCGGCGACACTTGGCCCTGAGCTCAAAAACAGAGATGGCGGGTGTATCATCAATAAAAATACTGGCATCTTCCAGTGTCTTGATCTTGGTCTCCAGCTGCTTCCATTCATCCTCCCGGAGTCTTCCGTTCTTTATCCTTGAAGAGGGCAGCTCCGTCTCGGCAACAATAAGCCTGTTTACCAGCTGTACAGCCGACATCTCAAGTGAAAAAACAGCCACGGCCTTTTTATGGTCAACAGCCATGTTTCTGGCCATGGATAAGGCAAAAGCGGTCTTACCCATCGAAGGCCTTGCGGCAACTATTATAAGGTCTGACTTCTGCCAGCCCGAGGTAAGCCTGTCCAGCTTGGTAAAGCCGGAGGGCACACCTACCAGGGCATCCTCCCTTTTGCTTGCTTCTTCAATTTCATGTATGGCTTCCTTAAGTACGATATTAAGGGCTGCCACCTCCTTCTTTATATTACCCTCGGCTATCTGGAAAAGCTCATTCTCTGAATAATCGAGCAGCTCGTTTACATCATTTGAGTCGTCATACGCCCTTCCCTGTATCTCCGATGTTACACGGATAAGCTCCCTCTGTATGAATTTCTGCGCCACTATCTTGGCGTGGAACTCGACATGCGCGGCTGAGACAACCTTAGATGTAAGCTGCGTCAGGTAAACGGGTCCGCCCACATTATCAAGCTCATCCTCCGTACGGAGCTGCTCTGTTACGGTATAAAGATCCACCGGCATCTCCCTCTGGTTAAGCGCAAGAATGGCTGAGTATATCTTTTTATGTACATCCTTGTAGAAGCTTTCGGGCTTAAGGATATCAAGCACTGTTATTATTGCGTCTTTCTCGAGCATTATTGCACCCAGCACCGCCTCCTCCATATCCATGGCCTGAGGGGGTACCCTGCCCATATCAGGCATGGCATTTGATGCAGATCTGGCCCTGGTCTTCTGATTAGCCATGATATACTGTTTATCTTTTTATGTTCCTGCTGAAATCATTTGTGATTAACAGCTTCAAAGTTAGAAAATACAAGCTGTCTGCCTACTGATAAACACTAATTATTACAAACATTTTATGTTGATATCTTGTTGAAAGATGGTATGTCTGTATTAGCGGAATAATTCACTATTTTTGCATATAACACTCAATAATGTAAGTATATGACTATTTTCCCGAATGCCAAGATCAATATAGGCCTGAGGGTCATCTCCGGAAGAAGTGACGGTTTTCATAATATAGAGTCATTATTTTACCCGGTGGGGGCCATGGACGCCCTTGAGTTTGTCCCCGTCCCCGGCGGCCAGGAAAAGGACAGCCTGGAAATAACAGGCCTTAATCCCGGTTGTGACAGCAGTGATAATACAGTGATGAGGGCACTGGAGATTATAAGGGAACACTACAGCATTCCTCCCCTCAGGATACACCTGCACAAAACGATACCATCAGGATCCGGACTCGGCGGCGGATCCTCGGATGCGGCCTTTATGCTGAGGTACCTCAACAGTTATTTCAGTCTTGGTGCGGAAACAGACAGTCTCAGCGAGATGGCCCTGCAGATTGGCAGCGACTGTGCATTCTTTGTCAGGAACGTACCGGCCATGGTGAGCGGCAGGGGCGAAAAACTTGAAGATACGGAGATAAGCCTTAAAGGCAAATATATACTGCTGGTGCATCCCGGTATATTTATAAGCACTGCTGAGGCTTACAGCATGATCAGACCCTCAGCTGAGGGCAGAAGCATAAGTGAAATAATACAGGAGCCATTTACTTCCTGGAGGCACAGTCTTAAAAACGATTTTCAGGAAGCCATTACTGCAAGACATCCGCTGATAGGCGAACTGATTGAAGACATCTATAATGACGGGGCCTTATACTGCTCAATGAGCGGCAGCGGATCAGCAGTGTACGGGATCTTTGAAAACAGTCCAGACACCTCTGAATATGAAAGATACTGGACATGGTCAGGACCTCTGTAATAATCACCATTGAGAGTTAAAGGACATGGTCAGGACCTCAATAAGCACCTTTCCTGTAAGATACTGATTATGACCAGGACTTCCTTCCGGATCATTTTTCCTGAAGATCAATCTCCAGAAGCAGTGTTCCCTTGGGAACCTTTTCCCCGGGCTTAACATTGATCTTTTTGATTATCCCATTAACCTCGCATTTGAGCCTGTTCTTCATCTTCATTGCTTCAAGCACAAGCACCACATCGCCCTTCTTCACCTTATCACCTTCTTTCACCAGTACCTCTATTAAGGTACCCGGGATAAAGCTCATCATCCTGCTCTTATCAGGCGGACTGTAAGGCACTTTATTCCTGAACGATTCGCTTATCCTTGTGGTATATAAGGAATGATTGATATTTATTGTTTCCAGCTTACTGTCACTCTTTGCCATTTTGTCTAACTTATTATTATTCGGAAAATCTAGAACGGTGGTATCCCATGCTTCTTGCCAGGAAGGAAGACTGATTTATTATCCGAGACCTCAATTGCATGGATAAGCAATTTCCTGGTCTCGGAAGGTTCTATAACAGCATCCACATAGCCCTTGTTGGCAGCTACATAGGGATTGGCAAACTTGGCCTTGTATTCCTCAACCTTCTCTTTGCGGGTGGCATCAGGATCATCAGAGGCCATTATCTCTTTTCTGAAGATTATATTGGCCGCCCCTTCCGGTCCCATCACCGCAATCTCAGCGCTGGGCCATGCAAAAACAAAATCAGCCCTCAGGTGTCTCGACCCCATAGCAATATATCCGCCGCCATAGGCCTTGCGCAGGATAACGGTTATCTTGGGCACCGTGGCCTCACTGTAGGCATACAGCACCTTCGCACCGTGCCTTATCACCCCGGCATGCTCCTGGTCAACACCGGGCAGGTAACCCGGCAGATCAACGAAGGTTATAATAGGTATACTGAAAGCATCGCAATAACGTATAAAGCGGGCTGCCTTATCAGAAGAATCGACATCAAGCACACCAGCCATCTCCATAGGCTGGTTGGCAACAAAGCCCACTGTAGAGCCCTTAATCCTGCCAAAGCCTATAACTATATTCTTCGCCCATTTTCTCTGTATCTCAAAAAATTCAGACCTGTCAGTAACAGAGCGTATAACATCTTTCACATCATAAGGCAGGGTTGGATCAGCAGGTACAATATTATCTATATCGCATTCGCTGCGAGGTTCTTCAGGTTCAATAGCCCTGGCTTTCTGCTGGTTATTCCATGGTATATAACTCACCAGCTCCTTTATCTTGGCAAAACATTCATCCTCACTCTCTGCATAGAAATGCGCATTGCCCGTTACCTCGCTGTGTACCTTCGCACCACCCAGGTCTTCCATGGATATCTCCTCACCGAGAACCGTTTTTATAACTTCGGGACCGGTGATAAACATCTTCGAGATATTCTGAACCACAAAAACAAAATCCGTGAGGGCGGGTGAATAAACAGCCCCGCCGGCACATGGTCCGAGTATAACCGATATCTGCGGTATAACACCGCTGGCCAGTGTGTTGCGAAAGAATATCTCCCCATATCCGGCCAGTGAGTTAACGCCTTCCTGTATCCTGGCACCACCTGAATCGTTTATGCCAATAAGAGGTATTCTCATCTTAAGGGCATGATCCATTATCTTTGTTATCTTCCGTGAGTGCATCAGTCCCAGCGAACCGCCCGCAACAGTGAAGTCCTGGGCAAAAATAGCTATAGGAGCACCCTCAATGGTTCCGGTACCTATTATCACACCATCACCCGGCAGGCTCTTTTTATCCATATCAAAATCACGGGCTTCATGCTCGGCAAACATATCATACTCACTGAATGACCCCTCATCAAGCAGTATCATTACCCTTTCCCTGGCAGTGCCCTTGCCCATGGCTTTCTGCTTTTCTATGGCCCTTTCACCGCCACCAACAAGTATTTTTTTCCGCCTCTCCTGGAGTTCACGAATCTTTTGATTTATAGGCATATCTGTATATTTTTGTTAGTACCCTGAATTAAATTATTACCCTTAATTTGTCCCGTTTTTCAGCTTACAACAATAATAAATTCACGTGAATAAAAGAAGGATATATATCAGTTTTTTTCGACTGCGGGAAGCTGTGGCTATATGGTCCGGGACAGTCTTATTTATTATCAATAGTTTATAGCCTTATGTTTTTTCGAATGCGTGTTATTTGGGAGCTTTCCTGTACAGTAATATAGCGATACTGAGGTAAACAATATTCGGCAGCCACATGGCCAGCATAGGATCAAGATTGCCCTTCAGCGAAAACTGCGTTGCAAACTGCATAAAGAAAATATACGAAAAGCTGAGAGCCAGCCCGAAACCAATCTGCACCCCTATACCTCCCCTTACTTTTTTCGAGGAGAGAGAAACGCCGATAAGTGTAAGTATAAAGACAGAGAAGGGGCTGGCTATCCTTTTATGTTTCTCATTAAGGCACAGCTTGACCTCTTCGGAACCCTGCAACCGTAGAATATCTATATAATCATTGAGCTCAAAGAGGTTCATGGTAACAACAAAATCCTCCCCCCTTTCAAAATCCGCGGGTGTAATGGTAAGGGCGGTATCTATTCTCCGGCCTGTCCTTATCTGTTCTTCCCCGTCAACAATATCCCGTATAACATAGAACCTTGCACTCCACTTATTTAAGGCAGTATCCCATTTGACATGCGTTGCCTTCAGTTTTGATACAAGCTCACCCTCTTCATTGAACTTTTCAAGACTGAATTCTGTGCCCATCTGTGCTGACGAACGATAAGTCTCCATATAGGCGTACACATTCGGATAGACCTGCCTGTGTATATTCCTTGCAGTAAAATGGCCGGTGCGCGTACGGTAATACTTATCCTCAAACTCTATCCTCTCCTTGCTCGAATGCGGTATTACAAAATTTATAAGTATAAAGGTAATAAGAGCAATGACAAAGGATGAGTAGAAATACGGGAGCATCATGCGCCTGAAACTGACACCGCTGCTGAGTATGGCAATTATTTCCGTGTCATAGGCCATCTTCGAAGTAAAGAAAATAACCGATATAAAAGTAAACAGCGGGGCAAAAAGGGTAGCGAAATAAGGCACGAAATTAAGGTAATAATCAAAGATAATAGCTTCCAGGGGTGCCTCGTTCTCCATAAAGTCATCAATCTTCTCGGAGAAATCAAATATTATGGCAACAGTCATAATAAGCACCAGGGCCAGGAAGAATGTCCCCAGGAACTTCTTTATGATATATACATCCAGAGTTTTGTTTTCAATCTTCATTACAGCCTCTGTGCAAGTGCAACAACCATCTTTTCTTTCCAGCTGCGGAAGTCTCCTTTTTCTATATGTCCGCGCGCCTCGTTTACCAGCCACAAATAAAAGGCCAGATTATGTATGCTGGCTATCTGCGCGCCCAGTATCTCACCCGACATTACCAGGTGACGAAGATATGCCTTTGAATAATAAGAACTTACATCCGACGGGGTATTTATATCAATTGGTGAAAAATCATCAGCCCACTTAAGGTTTTTGATATTAATTATGCCATCTGCGGTAAAGAGCATGCCGTTGCGGCCGTTCCTGGTAGGCATAACACAGTCAAACATATCAACACCCAAATCTATGGCCTCAAGTATATTCACCGGTGTACCCACGCCCATCAGGTAACGAGGCTTAGCGTCAGGGAGAATATCATTAACAACAGCTATCATTTCATACATCATCTCCGCCGGCTCTCCCACTGACAGTCCACCTATAGCATTGCCCGGCATATCCCTTTCTGCAATATACTCGGCCGACTGCCTGCGCAGGTCGCCGTAAACACTACCCTGCACAATAGGAAAAAACTGTTGCCTGTGACCGTACATCGACTCTCCCTGCTTAAAACGTTTAATACCACGGTCCAGCCACCGGTGGGTCATATCCATTGAGCTCTTTGCATAAGCATAATCGCAGGGATAGGGTGTGCATTCATCAAATGCCATTATAATATCAGCACCTATGACCCTCTGCAGGTCAACAACCGATTCAGGCGTGAACTTGTGTGATGACCCGTCTATATGTGACCTGAACAAAGCCCCCTCTTCCGTCAGCTTCCTGTTATCCGAGAGTGAAAAAACCTGGTAACCGCCGCTGTCTGTCAGTATGGCCCTGTCCCAGTTCATAAAACCATGCAGTCCCTCTGCCTGCCTCAGGATATCCATCCCCGGCCTCAGGTAAAGATGGTAGGTGTTGCCAAGTATTATACCGGCATTTATATCATGTTTCAGATCGCGCTGCTGCACTCCCTTGACTGTTCCGGCAGTGCCCACGGGCATAAAAACAGGAGTCTGTATTATTCCGTGATCAGTATGAAGAATGCCCGTTCGTGCCGACGAATCAGGGTTATATTTTTGTATCTCAAACACCTGCTATTTTATTTTTTTAACAGCGCAAAGGTAGTGCTTAGATACTGTCTTTGAAAATCCGGAATAAAAAAAGCGTATAATATGCAATTCACTTTGAGGTAACAGCTAATCTTATTAATATTGCCTGTCAAATCCAATGCAGATGTTTGAGCTTCAGATAACCTCCGCTGAGTACATTATATTAATATTATTTGCAGTGAGTATCACTGTGCAATTGTTTTATTATTTTTTCTTTTATATCCGCACAGGCACAGCCGGGAAAAAAGTTAAAAGAAGGAAGGCTGAAGCTATATCTGTGGTTATCTGTGCCCGTAATGAATCAGAGAATCTTAAATCCTTCCTTCCCTCTGTACTTGACCAGGATTACCACGATTTTGAGGTCGTAGTCGTTAATGACTGCTCGGACGATGACACCGGGGATGTCCTTGAGCGCTTCACAAAAGAATACAGGAACCTGAAGGTTACCACCATTCACAAGGAATCGAGCCTGCGGCACAGCAAGAAGATGGCCCTGTTTTTAGGCATCAAGGCTGCAAGTAATGACCTGCTGTTACTTACCGATGCCGACTGCCAGCCTGTGAGCAGTAGCTGGATATCAGGCTTTGCCTCTTCTTTTACCAGGAAAACGGATTTTGTGCTGGGCTACGGAGGCTATCTGAGACAGAAAGGCCTGCTCAACAAATATATCAGGTATGACACAATGTTCATTGCCATGCAATACCTGGGTATGGCGATTGCCGGCCTTCCCTATATGGGTGTGGGAAGGAACCTTGCCTACAGGAAATCATTATTCCTTGATAACAGGGGCTTTGGCCCGCATCTTAACCTGCAGTCAGGCGATGACGACCTCTTTGTCAACCAGCTGGCCAACCGGAAAAACACCCGGGTAAACCTCTCCCCGGGCTCAATAACAAGATCAATACCCTCAGCCACATGGATACAGTTCTTTAAGCAAAAAACAAGGCATATGTCCACTGCCTCCTATTACAGGCCTTTAACTAAATTCCTGCTTATAGCCGAGCCCCTGTCAAGGATACTTTTCTATGCCTCCTTTATTATCCTGATGCTGACAACAGGACTGTACCTGCCACTTGGCATAGCTGCCGGCACCGTCATCCTGGCTAAAATGATAACATTCATCCTGGTGCAGCGCACTTTGAACGAGAAAGATTTATTGCTATTTTCGCTGTTATTCGATATCTTTTCCCCGGTAATCAATATATTTTTCTTTATAAGCGTTGCACTTAACAGACATCAGTATTACGAATGGAAATAAAACCTGAACTATCAGAAAAAGCTAAACAGGACCTGAGGCTGGTTGATCTGGCCGTTGAAGGAAATGAGAAAGCCTTTGCCGATCTGATGGACAGGTATCGGGATTCCATTTATTATATGCTGCTTAAGATGGTCAGTAATCCCTCCGATGCCGATGACCTTACGATAGAAGCATTCGGAAAAGCCTTTAAAAACATACACCTGTACACCCCGAGATATGCCTTTAGTACCTGGCTGTTCAGGATAGCAACCAATAACTGTATAGATTTTATCAGGAAAAAAAAGTCTGCCCCCACGGCTATGGAGCAGAAGCAGGACGAACAGGATGATCCAGCCTCAAACCTGCAATCGGATACACCCGGACCGGAAGAGGAGATGATGCAGAAGCAGAAGATAAAGCATCTGAGTAATGTTGTCGCCCAGCTGAAACCCAAATACAGAAAGCTTATTGAGCTCAGGTTTTATAAGGAATATTCCTATGAAGAGATAGCCAGTGAGCTCAAGCTACCACTGGGCACCGTAAAGGCACAGATATTCAGGGCCAAGGAACTACTTTTCAATATCATGAGCAAAACAAAGGATATACAGTGAACGATCCTGTTTCAAAATATTTCAGCACACTCCCCCCTTCACAGCAGGATAAGCTTAAACGGCTGGAAGTACTGTACAAAGAATGGAACACCAGGGTTAACCTGGTGTCGCGCAAAGACATAGACAACTTTGTCCTGCACCATATTATACATTCATTATCAGTATACAGGCTTATACGTTTTAATCCAGGTACAAGGATACTTGATGCAGGAACAGGGGGCGGACTACCCGGAATACCGCTGGCCATTGTTTTCCCCGAATGCTCATTTACCCTGGCAGATTCGGTCAGAAAAAAGATCAATATCGTTAAAGAGATAAAGCAGGAGCTGAGGATTGATAATATAGAAGCGCGGTGGACCAGGCTTGAAGATATGCAGGAGAGTTATGATTTTGTTATCAGCAGGGCCGTCACAGCCTTTCCCGAACTGCTCAGGTGGACGGGTAAACTCGTACGCCGGACCTCATTCAATGAGCTGCCGAACGGTATTATAGCACTTAAGGGCGGCGATCTGAGCGGTGAGCTTGCCGGTTTTAAAAACCACAGGATATGGAAGCTGGAGGATTATTTCGATGAAGAATACTTCAGGGAGAAAAAGATAGTGTACCTGCCTGTCCGGAATAAGGCTGCAGACTGAAGAAGG
>JAWLFR010000033.1:0-10975 GCA_041685495.1 Bacteroidales bacterium | reverse complement strand
GGCGAATAACTTTTTGTTTTTAAAATAATATTATTACTTTTGCAGCTCAATTAAAGATAAAGGAAACTTAAGCAAGTCATAATAAGATGAAAAGAACATTTCAGCCTTCAAGAAGAAAGAGATCGAACAAGCACGGTTTCAGGGAAAGGATGTCGACGGTCAACGGACAGAAGGTACTGGCCAGGCGCCGTACGAAAGGAAGAAAAAAGCTTAGCGTCTCAGACGAGCCAAAACATAAAAGATAATTAAAAACCTTTCACCTTACAGAAAGGAAGTGCTCCGTATATTACGGGGCACTTTTTTTTCAGGGTAGCATCACTTCACCGAGCCCCTAATGGTAATAGTACCGCCTGAGACATTTTTTTTGGCAGTGTAGCACAAGGGAAGAATTCAGTCTTTATTTTTAACTTTGCAGTCTTATCTTTTCAAATACGATATGACAGAATATATACCGGCAGACCTGAGGTCTGTATATGACAGTGTAATGAATGACAAAAGGATAAGTCCCGCTGACGGGCTGGCCCTTTTTAAATCAAATAACCTGGGATTGCTGGGCCATATGGCCGATACGGTAAGAAGGAGGAAGAACGGAGACAGGGCATTTTTTAACCGCAACTTTCATATTGAGCCTACCAATATATGCATACATAACTGCAGGTTCTGCTCATATAAGAAACCTGCGGGCAGTCCACTCGCCTGGAACCACAGTCCCGAAAAGATACTGGACATAGTAAAGAGCTTTGATGGCAAACCGGTAACGGAGGTGCATATAGTGGGCGGGGTGCACCCCGACCATGATATTGATTATTACTGCAGGATACTGGATATGATACGTGATCACAGGCCCGAACTGCATATAAAAGCATTCTCAGCCATAGAACTTGATTATATTATCGGGAAATCAGGTCTCGGTACAGCGGCCGGACTGCGCAAGCTGAAAAAGCACGGACTGGGATCAATACCCGGAGGAGGTGCCGAGATTTTTGATGAGAAAATAAGAGAAGTTATTTGTAAGGATAAATCCTCGTCAGACAGATGGCTGGCAATACATGAAGAAGCCCACAGAGCCGGAATACCTTCAAATGCCACCATGCTCTACGGCCATATGGAAAAATATGAACACAGGGTGGATCATATGGAAAGGTTGAGGGTATTGCAGGACAGCACCGGTGGCTTCAATTCCTTTATCCCCCTTAAATATAAAAAGGAGAATAATGAGATGACCGGCTATGGCGAGGTCAATATCATTGAGGATATGAAGAACTATGCAGTATCACGCATATATCTTGATAATTTCCCGCATATAAAAGCCTACTGGCCTGCACTGGGGAAAGAATCAACGCAGCTGGCACTGTCTTTCGGTGTGGATGATGTTGATGGTACCATTGACGATACCACAAAGATATATTCAATGGCCGGCGCCGAGGACAGCAACCCGGCCATGACCACAGAAAATATATGCAGCCTGATCAGTGCTGCCGGATATCATCCCGTAGAAAGAGATACACTTTATAACACGGTCAGGGAGTGGTAAGAGGGGACGGCACTTAAATTTATCTTTTACAGCCTCTCTTTTACCTTACATCATCATATAATTTTATCTTTGTCCATACGTTATTATTCTAATAAAGTGGAATTATGAGCCTGAAAAAATTCTTTCTCAGTAAGGATTTCCTGAAACACGCAGGGCTGGCAATTGCCATTGCCCTTGTAATAATCCTGTTAACACTCCTGTGGCTGAGTGTATACACAAGACATGGACAATCAAGGCCGGTACCCGACCTTTATGGCTTAACGATTGATGAGGCCGAAAAGGTCGTTGAGGAGAATAAGATGAGATTTCGTGTTAACGATTCCGTTTATACCAATATCGTACCCCGGGGGTGTATACTGGAACAAAACCCCGAGGCCGGATTCAGGGTAAAAAAGAACAGACGCATACTGGTTACCATCAATGCCTTCAACCCTGAAATGGTTGAGATGCCTGACCTGGTGGAGCTTTCCAAAAGACAGGCGCTGGCACTGATAGAAAGCTCCGGCCTTGAAATAGGCAAGCTGAACTATAAACCCGATCTTGCCGTTGACTATGTGCTTGAGCAGCTCTACCATGGCAAGTCCGTTGAGCCGGGCGACTCAATACAGAAGGGATCGGTGATAGACCTTGTACTGGGCAAGGGGCTAAGCAACAGGCGGACAGCCATACCTGAACTGACGGGACTGGGTGTTGAGGAGGCGCGCAACAGGATACTGGCTTCGTCACTTAATATAGGTACCTTCACATATGATAATACTGTCAATACAGCAAAGGATACAGCCAGTGCATTTGTTTTTAAACAGAACCCGGCCTATGCTGAAGAAGCCACCCTGCAGCTGGGCTCATCGGTATATGTATGGTTTACCACAGACTCTATGAAGCTGCCGGTTGATTCATTAAAGATGAAGGCCGACTCCCTGTTTATTATCGATATAAACTAAAGAACCAAGCAAGACCTGATGATCGCTAAACGAGCATACCTTCTGATCTTATCATTCACCGCCCTGGCAATAAGTGGTTTCAGCCAGGAGGTGGTCACAGGTTTGCAGCAAAACACACAAATATATGACAGGCAGGGCAGCAGGGATATGACCAAGTCATTAGCAGAACCTGATACCACCGGCCTTCCTTTTTTTGAGGATTTTATTCCCCTTGATATATGGCCTTCGGAGATGCGCTGGACAGATAATGATGTGTATATAAACAACACCTACCCTGTCAACCCTGTGAGCCAGGGTGTTGCCACCTTTGATGCCATTGATAATAACGGTCTGCTGTATGATGAAGCAGGGGCTTTCAGCTTTGAGGCCGACCACCTGACATCAGTGCCCATTGACCTTGACCTCGACCCTTCGGATAATGTATTCCTTAGCTTTTTCTACCAGCCGCAGGGCATAGCCGACGCCCCGGAGCAGCGCGACAGCCTGGTGCTGCAGTTCTATTCAGTTGCGGATGAACAATGGCACCATATATGGAAAGCAGAAGGTACAGGCTTGCATAATTTCAAACCCGTAATAATAAAGATTGACAATCCTGACTACCTCTACAAAGGATTCAGGTTCAGGTTCATCAACTATGCCAGCATAAGCACCACCATTGGCGATCCCGCCATGGCCGGCAATTCAGACCACTGGCATATTGACTATATCTACCTCAACAGGAACCGTTCAGCAGCAGACACCATACCTGCCGACGTGGCCTTTACCTCACCTGTGCGCTCAGTACTTAACACCTACGAATCAATGCCCTGGTCCCAGTTCAGGAATGTATTCCTCTCTGAGATGGGGTCATATATAAATATCAACTACAGGAATAATGACGGGGTAACAAGGAATGTCACCAGGAACTTCGAGATAAAAGATTTGTATGAAGATGAGGTGGTGCATACTTTCTCGGCAGGAGCAACGAATATAGAACCGGGCCAGTGGATAAGCTATGATGCCAACCTTATCTACACTTTCAACTCTTCGCAAAGCGACTCTGCCCTGTTCAGGATAAGGTCAGTACTTATCACAGATGAATTCGACCGCAAGATAAACGATACCATTGAGTACTTACAGGTGTTCGGCGATTACTTTGCCTATGACGATGGCTCGGCCGAGAGCGGTTACGGTATAAACGGGCAGGGAGCTTCCAACGCAAAGGTGTCGGTACGCTTCCGTTCTTTTGAGCCCGACACGCTGAGGGCGGTGAGGATGGCTTTTAACGACAGCTACCAGTCCTTAAACAGACGTTATTTTAATATAGCGATATGGGATGATGATAACGGTATGCCCGGCGAGCTGCTGTATGAGCAGGAAGAGATGATAGACCCCGGTCAGACTGTCAACGGCTTTATTGAATATATACTTAATGACCCTACAGCCATTGATGACTATTTCCATATCGGCTGGATACAGCAGTCGGAAACATTCCTGAACGTGAGCCTCGACCTTAACACACCACCGGAAGGGAGGCGCTATTATTATATCAACGGTATATGGAATGAGTCGGAAGCACCGGGCAGCCTGATGATAAGGCCGGTGACCGGTAAAGCCATAATCCCTTCCGACATAGATGACACCATGATCAGCGAAAAAGGCAATATCAGTATATGGCCCAATCCTGTTAAGGATATACTCAATATAGACATAAGCGCCTTTGACACTGTCCGCGAGCCTGAGATAAGCATATATGGCAATGATGGAAGGTTGATAATGACGATGGAACGAACAGACCGTATTGACGTTTCCTCACTGCCCCGGGGCATATATATCATTATCATTAAAACAGGCAACCATACCCTGGGGTATAATAAATTCATCCGACTGTAAGCTTATGGATAAAGTCCAGGACCATACCGATAACAGCGAGCTGTATGAACATTACCGCATTGAAGCCGATGCAGGGCAGAAAGCCCTCAGGATAGACCGCTTCCTTACCGACCGCCTGAACAACACCTCGCGAACACGCATACAGAACGCTGCCCTGGCAGGTAATATAGTGGTTAACGACAGCGCTGTAAAGCCAAATTACAAGGTTAAGCCCGGTGATATAATACAGGTGCTGCTGCCCCACCCTCCGAGGGACCTGGAGCTGCTGCCCGAGGACCTGCCTGTTAATATTGTATATGAAGACGACTCCATACTGGTTGTCAATAAAGAGGCAGGCATGGTTGTACATCCCGGCTTCGGCAATTATACAGGCACGCTGGTAAATGCCCTCCTGCACCACCTAAGGGATGTTCCTCTTTTCAAAACCGGGGAGGTACGGCCCGGACTGGTACACCGCATAGACAAGAATACATCCGGACTCCTGGTCATTGCCAAGACAGAATATGCCCTCAACTACCTGGGCAGGCAGTTTTATGACCACAGCAGCGGCAGGAAGTACACAGCCGTTGTGTGGGGTAACCCGGGCGATAGCGGCACCGTCACCGGCCATATAGGCAGAAACCCGAAAAACCGCAAGCTGATGCATGTCTTTCCTGACGGAAGCGAGGGCAGGCATGCCGTCACTCACTACCGCCTGCTCGAAGACCTCTCTTATGTCTCGGTCATTGAATGTGAGCTGGAGACAGGCCGCACACACCAGATAAGGGCGCATATGAGCTATATCAAACACCCCCTGTTCAATGACCCTGATTATGGAGGAGACAAAATACTGAGGGGCACCACCTTCACGAAATACCAGCAGTTTATCAGGAACTGCTTCAGCATTATGCCGCGCCAGGCCCTGCATGCCCGTTACCTGTCTTTCCGCCACCCCGATACCGGCCGGACCATGGAGTTTGAGACAGAGCTGCCGGATGATATGAAAAAGCTTATTGATAAATGGCGCAATTATACCACAGGCAGCAGGAACAATTGAGCATTACTTTCTTCCTCCGGCTCAGCTTGAGTAACATTATTTAGTATATTTGAACATCAATCAAATATCAGTCCCTTTATGAAGACCATAGCCATAGTATCCGGTGGTAACTCATCTGAATTCGGCATCTCTGTAAAAAGTGCAGCTGCGGTGAACAGGGCCCTTACCGGCCGTTACAACACCTATATCATAATGATCAAAGGAACTGAATGGTACTGGGAAGATCCGTCGGGCAAGGTATATAAGGTGGATAAGAATAATTTTACCATTAAGCTCCATGACAGGCTTGTCAGGTTTGACGCTGCCTTTATTGCCATCCACGGCACCCCCGGTGAGAACGGTCTTCTTCAGGGTTATTTCGGGATGATGGGACTGCCCTATACCGGCTGCAACACCTATACCTCGGCCCTCACCTTTAACAAGAATGCCTGCAAGTCCTTCCTCCGCGATCATGGTGTTAAGATGGCCCGCTCAGTGATAATTAACAAGGACAATATTCCTGATCCCGGTACCCTGGCCGGCAATATAGGCCTACCCATGTTTATCAAGCCCAATGAGAGCGGATCAAGCTTCGGGGTAAGCAAGGTAAGCAAGACAGATGAGATTATGCCTGCCATAAAACTGGCCCTGACAGAGAGCCAGGAGGTGCTTGCAGAAGAATTTATGGATGGCACGGAGGTGGCCTGCGGGCTTATAAGGACATCAGGCAAGACCATAGTTTTGCCGCTGACCGAGATAGTAAGCAAGAATGTGTTTTTTGATTTTGAAGCAAAATATGATCCTTCCATGGCAGATGAGATAACCCCGGCCCGCCTGCCGGACAATGTAACGGCAGCCGTACAGAAGGCCGGGGCTGATATATCAGCATACCTGGGATGCAGGGGTCTTGTAAGGCTCGATTTCATTATAGTGAATGACGAGCCCATGTTCATAGAGGTCAATACCATACCTGGCATTACCGAAGAGAGCATAGTACCCAAGCAGATGGATGCCTATGGTATCCGTCCGGGCGACCTCTACTCAATGCTTATTGAGGATGCTGTTAAAGACGGGTCATAAAGCTCTTCCTAGTCTTCCACCTCCAGCTCCACATCATCAAAACGGTAGGCATCTATAGGCTCGCAGGTGCATATTAGGTTCCTGTCGCCATAACCATTATCCACCCTGCCAACAGCCGTCCAGAACTTGTTCTCTGAGAGTCCGGGTACCGGATAAGCGGCTTTCTCCCTGCTGTACTTATGGCTCCAGTCGTCAGCAACCACCATGGCAGCCGTATGCGGCGAGTTATGCAGCACATTATCCTTCTTGTCTGCCTTTCCCTCTTTTATCTCCTGTATCTCATTCCATATTGACTTCATGGCCTCCACGAACCTGTCAAGTTCATATAAGGGCTCACTCTCCGTAGGTTCAACCATCAGTGTCCCGTGTACCGGGAACGATAAGGTGGGAGCATGAAAACCATAATCCATCAGTCTCTTGGCAATATCCTCCTCTGACACACCAGCCTCGGCTTTGAATTTCCTGCAGTCAAGTATCATCTCATGTCCAACACGTCCTTTTTTGCCCTTATACAACACATCATAATGATCTTTCAGGGCCGATGCCAGGTAGTTGGCATTCAGTATGGCCATCTTTGTTGACTGTTCCAGTCCGGCCGTGCCAAGCATAAAGATATAGGAATGGGATATGGTAAGTATCAGTGCTGATCCGAAAGGAGCAGCCGCAACTGCCGTAGTGCCATTGCTCCCACCTGTCTGTATAAGCGGATGTGAAGGAAGAAACTCGGACAGGTGTTCAGCCACACATATAGGTCCCATTCCCGGTCCGCCCCCGCCGTGCGGGATAGCAAAGGTCTTGTGCAGGTTAAGGTGCACCACGTCAGAGCCTATAATGGCTGCATCAGAGATACCCACCATGGCATTCATATTGGCACCGTCCATATAAACCTGTCCGCCGTTCTCATGTATAATATCCGTCATCTCCTTAATTGCCACTTCAAAGACACCATGTGTGGAAGGATATGTTATCATGAAAGCAGACAGTTTGTCTTTGTTCTCCTCTGCTTTTTTCCTGAGATCATCAACATCAACATTACCGTTCTCATCACATTCCACAACCACCACCTTCATGCCGGCCATCACACCGCTGGCTGGATTGGTACCATGCGCAGAAGAAGGGATAAGTACAATATTACGATGACTCTCTCCCCTGCTTATATGATACTGGCGTATCACCATCAGGCCTGTATATTCGCCTGCCGCACCCGAATTGGGCTGGAACGATACTGCTTTAAAGCCTGTGATCTTCTGCAGTGCATCACCCAGCTCATCCATTATCTGGTAATAACCCTTTGCCTGGTCTTTGGGTACAAAAGGATGGATATTACCATATTCAGGCCAGCTGAGAGGAAACATCGATGTGGCCGCATTAAGCTTCATTGTACACGAACCCAATGGTATCATGCTGTATGCCAGCGATATATCCCGACCCTCAAGAAGCTTGATATAGCGCATCATATCCGTTTCGCTATGATAGCGGTTAAAGGCCTCCTGCTGCATAAACTCAGTCTTTCTCCTGTACTTCTCACTTATACATATGCAGTCACATATCTCCTTAACCTTCTCAGCCTTCTTACCGGCTGCTTCAGCAAAAATGCCTGCCAGTGTGTTTATCTCATCCACTGTGCATATCTCATCCAGGCTGACCATCACCTTACCTTCATAAAAAAAGTTAAGGTTGATCTCCTTCTTAAGTGCTTTTTCTTCCAGCTCTTCTGCTTTAACACCTTCTGGCAGCCTTACGTCCAGGGTATCAAAAAATTCACTGTTGGCTATCTTATAGCCCATCTTTTCCAGCGTCTTCTTTAATGTGCAGGTGCTCTGGTGTATATGTGAGGCTATCCTCTTCAGACCTTCCGGTCCGTGATACTGAGCGTAAAAACCGCTCATATTGGCCAGCAGTGCCTGGGCGGTACATATATTAGATGTGGCCCTTTCCCTCTTAATATGCTGCTCCCTGGTCTGCAATGCCATCCTCAGTGCGGGCTTGCCATTTGAGTCTTTGGAAACCCCTATTATCCTTCCCGGCATATTCCTTTTCAGCTTCTTATGTGCTGCAAAGAATCCTGCATGCGGACCGCCGTATCCCATGGGGAGGCCAAAACGCTGATTAGAGCCAAAGACGATATCTGCTCCCCAGTCTCCTGGAGGGGTAAGCAGGGCCAGGCTCATCAGGTCAGCACCTACAGCCACAAGACCGTCGGCATCATGCACCTTTTCAACAAATCCTTTATAATCCCTTATATCACCGTCAGCGGCGGGGTACTGCAGTATAGCACCAAAGAATGAATCATCTATTTCCTGCTCTGCATAGTCGCCCATAATAAGCTCTATACCCAGCGGCTCAGCCCTGGTAAGTATAACATCCAGTGTCTGGGGAAAAATATTTTCATCAAGAAAGAGCTTATTGGCTCCGGCTTTAACAGCTGCCCTTGACCGTGCATTATGCATCATTATCATTGCCTCCGAGCCAGCTGTGGCCTCATCAAGCAACGAGGAGTTAGCCATCTCCACCCCGGTTAATTCACTTACCATGGTCTGGTAGTTAAGCAGTGCTTCCAGCCTTCCCTGTGATATCTCGGCCTGGTAGGGTGTGTAAGAAGTATACCAGCCCGGATTCTCCAGGACATTCCTTATTATCACCGATAGAGCTGCTGTACCGTAATAACCCATTCCTATAAAAGACCTGTACTGCTTATTCTTTTTCCCTATCTCGCGTATATGGTTAAGGTACTCAAACTCACTCAGCGGATCAGGCAGGTCAAGTGGTTTACCGGTTAAAATTGAAGTGGGTACTGTTTCCTTTATTAAACTATCAACTGAATCGGTTCCCACTGTTTCCAGCATGCCGGGTATATCCCCGTCTCTAGGACCAATATGCCTGTTAACAAATTTATCAAATGCCATATCGTTTGTGTTTAGTATATTATTTAATTTCTATTCAATAATTCTCCGGATAAACTTTAAAACCTTAAAGATAATATTTATCTCTTATGTTAAAAACGGATTGCTCTTTCTTTCAGCGGCAATGGTTGTTGCCGGACCATGACCGGGGTACACGACAGTGTCGCCGGGCAGAGACAGCAGTTTATCAGTTATGCTGTTTAACAGGGTGCCATGATCCCCTCCCGGCAGGTCGGTACGTCCTATGCCTCCGGCAAACAGGGTGTCGCCGCTAAAAACACATTTCTCTTCCTTCCAGTAATAAGCTATGCTGCCGGCTGTATGTCCGGGTACAAAAAGACTCTCCAGTTTAATATCACCAAAGGTCAACAGCTTTCCGCCCGAAATAAATCCACCCACCCCGGGTGGCTCCGGCATGTTAAGCCCGAACATCTCCGCATGCAGGGGAGCAGAGGTAAGATTGGGCTCTTCTTCCCTGGCTGCAAGTGTACTGAGTCCGTATTCCTTCAGCATAAAGTGATTACCGAATATATGATCGAGATGGAGGTGGGTATTGAGCAGCTTAAGCGGCCTGAGATTATTGTCGCTGATATAAGCTTTCAGATTATCAAACTCCTGCTCATCATAGCAGCCACAGTCTATTATAACACTGTTACCCTCATCATCAGAGAGTATATATGTATTTACCTCAATAGGCGAAAAAACCATTTTTTTTATCTTCATATCTATCCTGTTTGGCGTTGTTCTGTCTGTATCTGTTCCTTTGGGGTATGTTCTATCTGGTGTTGTTCTGTCCGGTTCTGTTTTTTTGGGCCTGTTCTACCTGGAGTCTATTGTTCCCTTAAGCATGGGCACGAAAACAAAAAGCCCATGGTTTGTCTCTTCATATTCACCATTCTCATTTTTGTATATACGCGTCATCACCTGGCTCTTAGCACTTCCCACGGGTGCCACCAGGCGTCCCCCGGGCTTAAGCTGTTCCAGGAGGGTATCCGGTATCTCTTTTGTAGCTGCCGTTATCAGTATGGCATCATAGGGACCATACTGCGGCTTACCCTTGTGGCCGTCGCCGTAGAAAAAATGTATATCATAACCCAGGCTCGTCAGTATCTTCTGGGCCCTGTTATACAGATCCTTATACCTCTCTATCGTATAAACCCTTGCACCCATCTCAGCCAGTATGGCGGCCTGGTAACCCGAGCCGGTACCTATCTCCAGCACCTTATTGCGCTTTTGTATATTCAGCAGCTCAGTCTGAAAAGCCACTGTATAGGGCTGTGATATGGTCTGCCCGCTGGATATGGGGAAGGCCTTATCCTGGTATGCATGGTGCAAAAAGGCATTATCCATAAAGGCATGCCGGGGCACCCTGTTTATTGCCTCCAGTACATTTTCGTCCTCTATGCCTTTTTTTCTCAGGCTGTCAACCAGTTTTTGCCTTTTCCCTTTTGCCAGGAATGAATCCTTTTCTGATATCATAGTAATACATTATTATACAACAAAAATAATAAAAGAAGCCGTTCTGCCATAAGTAAGAAGGAGGCTGGCGAATAATTTTAAATTAATTACTTTGTTCAATAATATTTATGATATTTGATGGTTTTTATTTTATAAGCATTCACCGTCCCTA
>JAWLFR010000145.1:0-5035 GCA_041685495.1 Bacteroidales bacterium | reverse complement strand
CCCTCATTCTTCATCCTCATTGCATATTCCCTGCCTTCATCCCTCAGGGGATCACATTCTGCTGTAATAACCATGGCCGGGGGCATCAGGCTGTCAAACTCAGCGGTAAGGGGTGAAACGTAAGGATGGGTCACAGATACTGTATCGGGCAGATAGCTATTCTTACATCTTCTCATGTAATCCTCACTGATAAGATAGGCCTTGTTATCTGTCAGAAAATACTTCCTTGACGGATATAAACTTTCCTCAAAGGTAGTGACTCCGCAGATAATTATCTGGGCACTGATATCCGGTCCGCAGCTGTCCCTGCTCATTAATGGCATAACAGCTGCAAGGTTACCCCCTGCGCTTTCACCCATCACTATTATTTTATGCGGATCACCTCCATAATCCTCTATATACTCAGCTACCCATTCAAGTGCACTATAACTATCCGATAATGCAGCGGGAAAGGGGTGTTCAGGTGCCAGCCTGTAATCAACCGCAACCAGCACCGTACCTGTCTCTTTTGCAATCTTACGGCAAATGCGGTCAAAAACTTCAATTGAGCCCCATACAAAACCACCACCATGGTAAAAAACCAGTACCGGCAACTTCTCCCTTTGTTTTGCCGGAACATCACAATATATCCTTAGCGGTATATTATGTGTTGGTGTAGTTATCTCTTTATCTGCAATAAACCTGTTCCTGGGTTTGATAACTTCCAGGTATTTTTTTTTTGACTGGTAGACGGAATCCGGATTTACAGAAAAATTCTCAACATACTTTGTTATCAGGTTACACCGTTCCGAAAGTTCAGTACCGGGTTCCGGTGTCTGGCAGCTATTTTTTATCTCAGAGGGTTTATAGCCGCTTATGATACACATTATATCAGTACATGACTGAAGACAAATACTAATAATTACTGCAGTAAAAAGTAATATCCTGTATTGCATTATCCTCCCTTTTTTTGCTCAATACAAATTACAAATTATATCATTCAATTACAAATTTCCCAGTAAGCGCAAAAAAGTTCGATATCTCCTGCCAGCTTTGCTCAATTTATCTTTGCAGCTCATTATTTAGCTCTTCTGCACCTTTATCAACAATTGATTTGATATTTTTGTAAAAAAATAAGTAATGAGGATAGATATCATAAGTGTTTTACCGGAGTTAATAGAGAGTCCCCTGGAGCATTCAATAGTGAAGAGGGCAAGAGAAAAAGGCCTGGCTACTGTAAATATCATTAACCTGAGAGATTTTTCAGATGATAATTATAAGTCCGTTGATGATTATCCTTTTGGTGGCGGATCAGGTATGGTTATGACCATTGAGCCTATATACAGGGCTATACAGAAGCTGAAATCAGAACGTGAATACGACGAAATAATTTATACCTGCCCTGATGGCAGGCCCTTTAACCAGCACACGGCCAATGAATTATCACTCAAGGAGAATATTATTATTCTTGCAGGCCATTATAAAGGTGTTGACCAGAGGGTGAGAGACCACCTGGTAACAAGGGAACTGTCTGTTGGTGATTTTGTACTTTCGGGCGGAGAGATGCCTGCCGCAATGATAAGCGATGCCATTATCAGGCTTATCCCCGGGGTTATATCAGATGAGCAGTCGGCTCTCCTTGACTCCTTCCAGGACGGCCTCCTTGCCCCTCCTGTATATACCAGGCCTGCGAATTTCATGGGATGGGAGGTGCCAAAGATATTACGGTCAGGGAACAAAGCAGAGATTGACAGCTGGAGACACGAAAAATCACTTGAAAGAACACGAGAAATAAGACCCGACCTGCTGGATGATCAATAAATATTTTGATCGATTATTTAGGAAATTCAAGCTGATTTTAGTATGATTGCAGATAGTGCTAAATAAAATATATTAACTAAATAATATAAAATGAACACACAGGATTATATCAAAAGAGAGGAAAAATACGGAGCGCATAATTACCATCCACTGCCGGTAGTGCTTAAAAGAGGTGAAGGACCTTTTGTATGGGACACCGAAGATAATAAATACTATGATTTTCTTTCGGCTTATTCAGCCATTAACCAGGGTCATTGCCACCCGGAAATCATTAAGGCCCTTACCGACCAGTCAAATACCCTGACCCTTACATCCAGGGCTTTCTATAATAATGTACTTGGTGAATACGAAGAGTATATCACAAAATTCTTTGGTTACGACAAGGTATTACCGATGAATACAGGTGCCGAAGCTGATGAAACGGCCCTTAAGCTTTGTCGCAAATGGGCCTACCAGAAAAAAGGCATTGAAGAGGACAAGGCAAAAATCATTGTATGTGAGAATAATTTTCACGGACGTACCATTACCATAGTGTCGCTCTCAACAGACCCCGTTGCAAGAAAAGATTACGGTCCCTACACACCTGGATTTGAGATTATACCCTATAATGATCTGGATGCCCTTGAAAAGGCACTTGAAGATCCAAATGTTGCGGGATTCCTTGTTGAACCCATCCAGGGAGAAGCAGGTGTTTATGTCCCGGATGAGGGTTATATCAAAAAAGCCTATGAAATGTGTAAAAAGAAGAATGTTCTTTTTATAGCAGACGAGGTACAGACAGGTATTGCACGGACAGGCAAGCTCCTTGCCTGTGATCATGAGAATGTAAAACCCGACATACTGATCCTGGGTAAAGCACTATCAGGTGGTGTTTATCCTGTATCAGCGGTACTTGCCAATGATGACATTATGCTTGTTATCAAGCCGGGTGAGCATGGGTCAACATTTGGGGGCAACCCGGTAGCCGCTAAAGTGGCTATGGCTGCACTTGAAGTGGTCAGAAAAGAGAAGCTTGCTGAAAGAGCCGAACACCTTGGTGAGATATTCAGGGAAGAATTCAGGAGTATAGACTCGGACATGATAGCCCTCGTTCGTGGTAAGGGATTGCTGAATGCAGTAGTCATAAGGCCTAAAGGAAACAAGACAGCATGGGATGTCTGTGTAGCCATGAAAGACAACGGCGTTATAGCCAAACCCACACACGGTGATATAATAAGGTTTGCTCCCCCCCTGATTATTTCCGAAGACCAGCTCAGGGAGGCAATGAACCTTATAAAGGATACATTCAAACAGTTTGAATAGGATACGGATAAACAAGCATGAGCAGGTAAGTCCGGATGCACAGGTAATAATTTGTATCCGGGCTTTTCATTTATAGAAACCTTATTATTTTTGTCAAAAAAAATATGCATGATTGATATAGTAAAACTCATTTTATTTACTGCAGCCATTATACTATCTTCCTGCAATTCAGGAAATATTGATAATCCGGAGATAACAATACCCGAGCTGCAGGAGCATATTAATTACCTGGCCTCTGACGAACTGGAAGGAAGGCTTCCCGGGACAGAAGGTGATAATAAAAGTGCCGGATACATAAGGGATATGCTGAGGTCTTTTGGCCTCTCCCCTGCCGTTGACAATGGTTTACAGGAATTCGAGATAACGGCCAGTATTGAGGCCGGAGAAGCTAACAGCCTGGTTATTGACGGCAATCCAGTATCCGGTGATCAGTTTACACCCATGGCTTTCAGTGAAAGCACGAATTTTACAGGCAATGTGGCCTTTGCAGGCTACGGATTCAGCATTATGTCTGACAGTCTTGAATGGAATGACTATTCCGGTATCGATGTTGAAGATAAATGGGTAATGATATTAAGAGGTGACCCCGAGATAGATAATCCCTCAAGTATGTTTGCACAGGTCAGTGCCGACAGGGATAAGGTAATGCTTGCAAAAGATAATGGTGCAGGCGGTGTATTGATGGTTTCGGGTAAAAATTTCGATGCTTCTGATGAGTTTGAATCACTCACCGGGGGTGACTACTCAACCGGCATCCCTGTATTAAGGATAAAAAGAGAGGCGGCAAACAGTATACTTGAGGCGGAAGGAAAAACCATCACTGAGCTGGAGCAGCGGCTTAATGAAACATATAAGCCGGTCAATTTTGAAATACACTGCAGTATCGAAGGAACAGCTGATTTAAATGAACAAAAGGTCACCACTCATAATGTTCTGATGACACTGCCCGGTAAGGATCCTGTACTTAAAGACGAATACATTATAATTGGCGGTCATTTTGATCACCTGGGTATGGGCGGACCCGGTTCATCAAGCAGGGCTGTGGATACCACGGGAATACATTACGGTGCTGATGATAATGCCTCGGGTATAGCAGCAATGATAGAGATAGCTGAGAAGTTTGCGGCAAGGGACGATAATAAACGATCCATAATATTTGCAGGTTTTGCAGCAGAGGAAATGGGGCTGCTGGGCTCCAAATACCTTGCAAGCCATATGCCTGTGAAAGCAGAAAAGATCAATGCAATGATCAATCTTGATATGATAGGCCGTCTGAAAGACAATAATCTCCTGCAGATATCAGGTGTTGGCACAGCAGGGGAGCTGGAAAATACTATCATTCGTCATAACGACACTACTATCCTGAAGACTGCACTATCACAGGAAGGTTACGGACCATCTGATCACAGTTCTTTTTACGGTATAGACATCCCGGTATTATCCTTTACCACAGGCGCTCATCTGGACTACCATACACCTTATGACAGTCCGGATAAAATCAAATATGAGGGTCTTGCAGATATTTCCTCCCTGGTATATGATATAAGTAAAGAGCTGGCAAATAATAAGAAGCTCGCGTTTAAGGAGTCAGGACCTAAAACACCAGCCAACAGGGCTATGAGGAGAAACGGGGTTACACTTGGCATAATGCCTGACTTTGCAGGTAATGTAAAAAATGGCTTAAGGGCTGATTTTGTTACACCCGGAGGCCCGGCTGACCTGGGAGGCATGAAAAAGGGCGATATAATTACAGCCATTAACGGAAAGGAAATAAACAATATCGAGGACTATATGTACCGGCTTTCACAACTGGAGCATGGAGAGAACATACAGGTAGAAGTGCTGAGAGACGACAAAAAGGAATTATTATTAATAGCCTTATGATTATTTGTAAATAATAAAATAATCATGATCTTAACGAAGCTATATCATA
>JAWLFR010000144.1:0-5146 GCA_041685495.1 Bacteroidales bacterium | reverse complement strand
GGACTTTCACCCTATAGTTATCGCCCATGCCGGGCGCACCACAAAAACCCGAACCGTTATAGCGGATCGGGCTTTTATACAGTAAGTTCATTTTGCAGAAAATATAGCAATCTTATTATTTCTTTCTGCCACTTTTGGTATTAATTAATACAACTCCGGCAGCTCCCCTATTGCCATAAATGGCAGTTGCAGAACCTTTCAGGATATTAATTGATTCCACATCAGCAGGTGAGATATGCGACAGTGAATAGACAGGTGATCCATCTACAATAAGCAGGGGATCATTAGAAGAATTAAGTGATGTTATTCCCCTTATCCTGATCGTTGTCCCTTCTACTACCACGCCGGAAACTTCACCAACAATCATTTCATAAACATCTTTGTATGATCTGTTCCCGAATTGGTCACCTTTTATTGAAGAAACGCTGCCAACAAGTCCGTCTTCCCTGACCTTGCCATATCCCGCTTCAACAACTTCCTCATCCTGGTAAGGAGTGACAGTTAGTTTATTAGATTCAAAATCTAATAATACTACAAGCTTCTTTTGTCCGATATAATCCATCTCAAAGCCGCCGTATTCAGCACTTAAGAATGATATTTTTTCAATATCGGGCTTAAATTTTAACCTGAATTCGCCTTTTGCGTCAGTCGTTTCACTCGTTTTATTGCCGTCAAGAAATATCATTACATTGCTTACAGGAATAGTGTCACTGTTGAGAATTCTTCCTGTAAGGACTACCTTCTTTTTGTTTTTCCTCTGACCTGACACAGGTCCGCTAATAAATATTGCGAGAATTATTATAGCTGCTATTCTTATTTTCATGATTATTATAAATTATGAGTTTTTAATATTACCTGTCCTTTTTTCGATGTTATATATGTCCTGTTTAGTAATGACCCTTAAGTGGTATCGTTACCCTATCATTTAAGACAAACTTATTCTAAATAAATGAAATATGAAAATGAGCAAAGGAGGGCTGAACCGTAACGGACAACAAACAAAAAATCCCGGCAAAGCCAGGATTTTTCTGTGTTGACCCGCCAGGGCTCGAACCTGGACTCTTCTGAACCAAAATCAGATGTGTTGCCAGTTACACCACGGGTCAATCATACCTTATCAGGTGCTGCAAAAATAATAAACTTTTTAAGAATTTTAAACAATCTCAAAAAAAGTTAAAAATCCATAAAACGTCGAAAGTGAATAAAAAAAAGGCTTAATTTACATGCCATTTGCCCCTGAAAAGGATAATGTTGATCATACCGAATTAGTATTGATAATGAAAAGGAACCGTAATTGTTTCTTATTAACCATGTTGCTGTTTACCTTAGGTTTCAGCCAGCTTTTCCCACAGGCGAAGGGAGGGACAATCTCTTCCTCTCAGATTCGCAGTATCTTTGAAAACGCCAGTGGTCCTGATTCCAGGCTTGTAAGTGGCAAACTGTACCTCGGTGCCAGGCAGGGTTCGGTTACAGGCAACCCATATTATCTGGATGAAAACTGGAAAACGGGATATGTGATCATCGACAGCCTCGTCTTTGACGGCCTGCTGTTAAAATATGATATACTTGAAAACAAACTCGTGCTGAATACTATCAGCATCAGTAATTCTGAGATACTCCTCTGCCTTAACCTTGAAAAAACAAAGCGCTTCGGTATTGATGGACGAAACTTTATCCCCTTCCCCCGTGAAAAAGACAGTCCCGGACGCTGGTTTGCTGAATCCGTGGTTGAGGATACCCTGTCATATCTGATACTGAAAAAGAAGGAGCTTCAGGTCGATGCCGGGGCTGTGGATTTTAGTTATAAAACAGACGAAAATCCTTATCTTCTGTACAATAATGAGCTCTTCAAATTCAATAGCAGAAGAACGCTGTTCAGACTTTTTCCCCATCTTAAAGACGATCTTAAGGAATTTATCCGGCAGGAAAACCTGGCACTTATCAAAAAGAGACCTGAAAATTTAGGCAGACTCACAGAATACTGCAACACGCTACTAAATAAGAATCAATGAGAAAGTTCTGCCTGTCACTTCTTTGCGTCCTATGGATGGGTCAGTCTTTGTCTGGTCAGGCAGGGGGGGGTGATTTCGAAACATTTGCCAGTGAATTGAGGACAAAACATAATGTATACCTGTATTATAAACCGGAATGGGTAAAAGATATAAGGGTGAACACCTCGCCTGACACTTTCAATGTTGACAGCGTCCTTAAGAAAGTACTGGAACCTGCCGGGATAGGGTTTATCAGGCGCGGACAAAACCAGTTTTTTATTACGGGTACGACAATAGTTAAAAAGGACAGTCTGTCAGTAAGTGATTCGGAAGGATCAAAGCATACTACAGATACAGAAATAATAGCAGAAGAGTATTTTGGTTCATTTTCCTATGATAATACTGTCACAAAAGCAGTAGTGGGCAAGTCAAACGGAAGTAATCTTTCAACCGTCAGTGTCCTGTCAGGAAGGGTGTTGTCAGAAAGCACTGGCGAACCGGTAACCGGGGCTACCCTGGTTATTGAAGGGACTAATAAAGGTGTGATCAGCAATCAGGACGGCGAATATAGTCTGAGCGTTGAAACAGGTAGCAGCTTTACCCTTGGCGTATCATGTATGGGAATGACAGAGAAAGCATTCCTTGTTGAAATGAGGAGCTCAGGCCGGCTGAACATTGAATTGACTGAAAGCCTTATCGATATCCAGGAGGTGATAGTCCGCTCCGGCAAGCATGATAACGTACAGGGCATGCAAATGGGTTTCCAGAGAATAGAAATGAAGGAGCTAAAAAGTATACCGGCTGTTATGGGTGAAAGGGACATACTAAAGGTAGCCAATATGATGCCCGGCGTGCAGACTACCGGTGAAGGTTCCTCCGGTTTTAATGTAAGGGGATCATCTTCCGACAATAACCTCTTCCTGCTGAATGATATTCCCGTACTTAATACCGGGCATCTTTTCGGTTTCTTTTCTGCTTTTAATCCGGATATGATACGCGACTTTAACCTGTACAAAAGCAATTTTCCGGTTGAATACGGTGGAAGGCTTGCCTCAGTTTTTGAAATATCAACCAGAAAAGGAAATAAGAAGGAGTTTGGTGCAAGGGCCGCTCTCAGTCCCATAACGGGCAGTATTATGATGGAAACACCAGTTGTTAAGGATAAAAGCTCTGTAATACTGGCCGCACGGTCAACATATTCTGACTGGATACTGAAGCGTATTGAAGATCATGATATCAGCAACAGTGATGCCTCATTCCATGATATAATGGCAGGTCTGCACTCACTGAGTGGCGACCGGGCATCATGGCAGTTTTTTACTTACTACAGTAAAGACAGGTTTACACTGGCCGGCACAAACAGTTTTGAATATAAAAACATGGGAGCATCCCTTATCTATAACAGGAAGCTCAACAACCGCTGGGCAATGAAAGCTTCTGCTGTTTTAAGTGACTACACAAATTACCATGCTAATAACGAGCAACCCTCAAAAGCCTATGAGCATGAATTTGAAATCAGGTCGCAGCAACTGAAAGTCAGTATTTCGGGCTTCCCTGCCCTGAAGCATAGAGTCGGTTACGGCATGGATGCCATACTTCATAACCTTGACCAGGGTGTTTACAGACCTTCAGGAAGGGAATCCTTATTCGCTGTAAATGATTTTGGTAAAGAGAATGCTGTTGAATATGCTTTATATGCCTTTGACGAGTTCTCAGTTACTGATAAGCTGACTCTCTATGGTGGAATCAGATATAGCCTTTTCAATTATCTCGGACCAAAGACGGTTTACCTGTACCGGGAAAATATGCCCATGGAATTAGAAAACATAAGTGACACAATAAATTATGACAATGGTAAGTCAATCAGGCATTATTCAGGACCGGAGTACAGGTTATCATTTAATTACGAGATAAAGCCTGATCTTTCACTTAAGTTCAGCTATAACAGGATGAGGCAATACTTGTTTATGCTGACAAATACTGTTTCAGTAGCACCGACAGACAGGTGGAAAATTGCCGATCAACATATCAGTCCCCCTGTATCTGACCAGTTAAGCTTTGGCTTATATAAGAATATTAATAAGGCTGCCCTTGAAACATCAGCTGAAATATACTATAAAGCAGGACGGGATGTTATCGAATATAAAGACGGAGCAGACCTTACTTCAAGCTCGCATTTTGAAACACTGGTCCTGCAGGGCAATCAGGATTCATACGGAGCCGAATTTATGATCAAAAGAAATGCAGGCCGGTTTGCGGGTTGGATCAGCTACACATATTCCAGGTCATTAATAACCGTGAACGGCAGGGAACCATGGGAAAAGATCAATAAGGGAAGAGTGTACCCGGCTAATTATGACAAACCTCATGCATTCAACTTCGTAGGCAATATTAAAGTTTCTCGTCGCCTCAACCTTTCGTCAAATGTTGTTTACAGCACAGGCAGGCCAATAACTTACCCGACAGGTGTTTTTTATGTTGAGGATTTACAGGTGGTCAATTACTCACAGAGGAATGAATACAGGTTACCGGATTATTTCAGGATAGACCTTTCATTGAATATCGAGGGTAACCTGCTAAAAAAGAAATTTGCCCATGGCTCATGGATGTTCTCCATCTATAACCTGACCGGCAGAAAGAATGTTTATTCAATGTATTTTAAAAATGATAATGGACAAATTAAGGGCTTTAAGCAATCAATATATGGAGTACCAATATTCACTGTCAGTTATAATATTAAACTAGGAAATTATGCGGTTGAGTAGCCTTCTTTTCTGTTTGTCGCTGATTTCCGTATCCTGTGTTGAATCTTTCATACCGGAGACAACCAGCTATGATGATATGTTATTCATAGAGGCCAGGGTTACCAATGATGATCAGCTGCCTCCGGGTGTTTCCATCTCAAGAACCACACCCATAGGCGGCGACCAGAATTCAGGTGACCGCCGGCCGGTATCAGGCGCCGATGTATATATTATATGTGACGATGGCTCTGAATACCCCTTTTATGAGTCACTCAGCGGAGAATATATACCTGTTGACGAATATTTTACCGGTGAAACAGGTAAATCCTATAAACTCATTCTTTATCATGGTGAGAACACCTATGAATCGAATTTTGAAAAACTTCTTTACTCTCCCTCCATTGACAGTAT
>JAWLFR010000143.1:0-5155 GCA_041685495.1 Bacteroidales bacterium | reverse complement strand
GCGCGACTGCCTGAAGGGAAAAATACTGTTTATCGAGGAGAGGGGTGAATATATGTATTCGTTTGACCGGATGGTAACGGGACTCCGACTGGCCGGCGTGTTTAAAGGCTTGAGGGGAATGATAGTGGGGGGACTGACAGGTCTTAAGGAATCGTCCCACAGCTATGCCGTGGGTGCAAGTGATATTATCATGGATGCCGTGAAGGATTATGATTATCCTGTGGCTTTTGGTTTTCCGGCCGGACATATACCTGATAACAGGGCTTTTTACTGCGGCGCTGAAGTTAATCTGGAAGTGACTGGCCGTGGGGCCTCTCTGAAGTTTTTATGATAAGCCGATAGTGTCCGCTATCTGTTCCGGGGTGTGATTCTGGCAGTCCATCCTCCACCCGATGCCAGCCTTACTTCCATTGTGTTATCAGGAGTTATAATCATCTCCCCTCGTTTGTAATCACGGGCATAACGGTTGGCATTTGCACCATCACGGAAGAATACCATATCATATTCACCCGGTTCCAGAAACGAGAGATCAATCTTCAGTTCTCTGCCTTCCCAGCTTGTTAAAGCTCCAAGGTACCAGGTATTACCACTTTTCCGTGCCATTACGATATATTTTCCGATTTCCCCGTCAAGGGCAATGGTTTCATCCCACACAGCAGGGATTCCGGCAATGAAATCGGTACACTCCTGCTCTTCTCTATATCTGGAGGGACTGTCTGAGAGCATCTGCAGAGGAGATTCGAACACAGTGTACATAGCCATCTGATGGGCTCTTGTACCCTGCCCCATGGAACCGTTCCATGATATTTTGAAGCGCCCTTTGGATTCAGTCCTGAACACCCCGGGGGTAAAGTCAACCGGACCTGCAAGCATCCTGATATAGGGGAAAGTAACTGTGTGTCCCGGCTGATCAGGATTTGTCCATCTGCACCACTCCTGGCCTTTAACTCCTTCAAAGGTAAGGACATTTGGATAGGTTCGGTTTAATCCGGCCGGAGGTGATGCCCCGTGGAAGTCGAGAACCAGATGATTCCTTGCAGCAATTTCTGCCAGTCTGAAATAGAAATTAATAATATCCTGATCGTTTCTGTTCATATAATCTACCTTGAATCCCTTTATACCGAGTCCTGAATAGTATTCACATGCTTCCTCCATCTGATCCCGTATACCTAACCACCCGGTCCAGGCGATAATCCCAACTCCCATAGAATCAGCATGTGTTATAAGCTCCGTGAGCCTGATATCAGGATTTGTCTGCATCACATCCTCTGTCTTTGAGAATCCCACATCTATTATTATATATTCCAGGCTGTTTGCCGAAGCAAAATTGATATACTCCCTGTATGTATCATAGTTTACCCCTGCCCTGAAATCAACATCCCATAGATCACATTCGATCCACCAGTCCCATGCAACTTTTCCGGGTTTTATCCAGGAGCTATCGTCTACCCGTGAAGGTGATGCAAGCAGGTAAACCATATCATTATTTGCCAGGTCAGTATCCCTGTCGGCAATAACTATAATTCTCCAGGGGAAAGAACGATTACCTTCTGTATCTGAGATAAAGCTGTTCCTGCCTCCACGCACAACCTCTTCAAGCTTATCTCCGGAGATATTTACTTCTTTCTTATCTACATCATAAACAGGAACTCCTGCAAATACTCCTTTCAGGGAATGCTCTTTATCTCCTTTTGCAAGGAACATACCTGGGTAATCTTCAAGGTCAGATTCTGCCAGAGCCAGTTTGTGAGCTCCAAGGTCCACTACCGAAGGTGCCACGATCAGACTGTCATTATCAGCTATACCTGAGAGTGGAAGATGGGTATAGCTATTTTCAAATGTAGTATAAAAGATGTCTCCCTCTCCCCAGCGGTTTACATACTGCACCCATGTATTATGATCTTCAGTGAAGTTAAACTCAGCCTGTTCCGATACCACAATCATTGGTCCACTCCTTGTAGTAAAGAACCTGTAGGCAATACCATCGTCATAAGCTCTGAACACAACACCATAATCTCCACTGAATGTGAGTGTAAGTTCGTTAAACCTGTTGCTGACCTCACTCTTTTTGTATACTGCCGCATGGAGTATTTCATTCACACTATTTCTGATCTCCTTTTTAAGCCGGGGATTAGTTCCCAGAATCTCACCGTTACCAACTGTAATTGAAATTTCTGAAGGGGCCAGAAGCTGTTCGGTCCCGGAATAAACGGAGTAGGAAATCCTGTCATCGAGTTGCACCACAACGCTCCGGGTACCCCCCGGGGACAGGAGTGTATAATTCCTGCCTGAAGCGTTTACTGATTGGATCACCAGCAATAGAACAATCATCAATCTGCCCATATCAATCATTTTTTTTACCTGTTCACAAATATATATAATTAAAACACTAGCCCGTAAACTCGGGCTAGCAGTTATATAAAAATACCATTAGTAATTTTAAACAGACCAGGTAAGAGCTGTCAGAATTATTTGACTCACTGCAGTTCGCCTCATGAATCTGACCCTGATTCCCGGGTACAGGGTGTTTCCTTTTAAGGTGCACATCCGGTCAGGGTTACCCAATGACGAAAACAGGATCAGAAAGCTGTCAGCAGCAGGTTTATATCTTTGGAGATAAGGTTGAATTTCTGACCCAGTGTCTCATTGGTCAGCATACCTTTATATACATATACACCCTGGCTGAGTCCGGGACTGCTCTTTAGCATATTGTCGAGCCCTCCCTGGTCAGCTATCTCCTGTATAAGGGGGGTGAACACATTGCTCAGGGCTATGGAGGCTGTGCGTGCCACCCTTGAGGGCAGGTTCCATGCTGCATAATGCACCACCCCATGTTTTATATATACGGGATCCTGCAGGTCGCGGCACTCCATTGTCTCAATACATCCGCCCCTGTCAATGCTCAGGTCTATCAGCACCGATCCCTTCTTCATCTTTTTGACCATGGCTTCCGTTATATGGTACCATGGCCTCAGGTCTTCTATCTGTATGGCGCCGATAAGCACATCGGCCGATTTAAGGGCCTTATTGATGACCTGCGGGTGGTAGACAGATGTCTGCAGCCGCTGACCCACCACCGACTGGAATTTCCTGAGCTGGTGAACAGAGTTGTCAAAGACCATCACCTCGGCACCCAGACCCAGGGCGGCCCTGGCCGCATATTCGCCTGCCGTGCCGGCGCCTATTATCACCACCTCGGTGGGTGTTACGCCCGACACACCGCCCAGCATGACCCCTTTGCCGCCGTACTGGTTACTCAGGTACTCGGATGCTATGAGTATGGAGGTGATACCGCTTATCTCACTCATGGACTCCACCACCGGCAGCTCATTATGCCTGTCTTTTATCTTTTCAAAGGCCAGGGCGGTGATATTCTTCTGCATTATGCCCGTAAGGGCTTCCCTGCTTTGCTTCAGCACCTTAAGAAATGAGATGATAGTGCGTCTTTCGCCCAGCCTGCCCACCTCTTCCTTTGAGAAGGGGGCCACCTTTATCACCAGGTCGCAGTTAAACACCTCATCCGCTGTTTTGCATATGCGGGCGCCGTTCTCACTGTAATCGTTATCAGTATAGTTTGATCCCAGTCCGGATCCTTCCTGCACGTGTACCGTGTTACCCGATTCAACAAGCAGGTTTACCGCCTCGGGGGTGAGGGCTATTCTTTTCTCATTCTCCCCCGATTCGCGTGGTATGCCTATGGAGACACTCCTCTTCTTACGGCCTGTTTCCAGCAGCTCTTCCTGCGGCATAAACACCGAGTTGGAAATATATCTTTCCCTTTTTTCTTTACCCTGCATATTCCGGGCTGTTTATTGGTGAAACCAAAGGTAAAAAAATAATTGATTTGGAGCAATAATAGTTAAGCTGCAGGCTCTTCAAGGCTTAAGCTGCGGCTGCCGTCTTCATTTACCGTGATATAAACCCTGAATGTTTCAGCGGGCAGCAGCGGTTCTATCTTTTCCGGCCATTCCATAAAGCATCTGTGTCCGGATGCCAGGTATTCCTCGAAACCAAAATCAAAAACCTCTTCATAGTCTTTTATACGGAAGAAATCGAAGTGGTACAGGAGCCCGCCTCCGCTGGTGTTATACTCATTGACCAGGGTAAAGCTGGGACTTGTGGCCGTGTCGGTGCTGCCCAGGGCCCTGCATATGGCTTTTATAAATGTTGTCTTGCCCGCCCCCATGGGACCGTAGAAGGCAAAGATACGATGGCCTTTTGTATGCTCAATGAATTCAGCCGCAGCCCTGTCCAGGTCATCTGTATTTTTTATTATTATCTGCATAGATTGTTATGGTTTGGCCTCAAAACACGGTTGCTGCAAAGATAATCTCTTTTTTTTTACATCGGCTCCAGAACTGCAACAGGGATAATCATCTCCTGCATTGATATGCCGCCGTGCTGGAAGGTATTCCTGTAGTACCTGGCATAATGGTTATAATTATTGGGATAGACCAGGAAGTCATAATTACGGGCAAAGATATACTTTGATGATATATTGGTTTTGGGCAGACCGGCAGAGGGAGGCTGGTCAATGCTAAACACATCGGATGGACGGTAGTCGAGGTTTCGTCCCAGCTTATACCTGAGGTTGGGCGAGGTGCTCCTGTCGCCTGTCACCTTCACCGGGTTGTTAACCCTTACGGTGCCATGATCGGTGCTTATCACCACCTTCACACCGGCGGAGCTGAGGCGGCCGAGCAGCTCATACAGGGGTGAATGAATGAACCAGGAACGGGTGAGTGTGCGGTAGGCCGGCTCATCATCTGCAAGGTCTTTTATTATATCTATCTCGGTACGTGCATGGGATATAAGGTCTACGAAATTAAAGACCATCACATTGAGATCAAGATCGAGCAGATCAGTCAGCTTTTCGTTTATCTTTTTGCCGGCGGCATTACTGCTTATCTTATGGTATTTCCATTTTTTGCCGGCGGCGAGCCTGTCTATCTGTAAGGCCAGCAGCTCCTCTTCATGCATGTTTTTTCCTTCCTGCTCATCGTCATACACCCAGAGTTCAGGGTGCCGTTTCTGTATGTCGGCAGGCATAAGACCGCTGAAGATGGCATTACGCGAATACTGTGTTGCGGTGGGCAGTATGCTGTAATATAGTGATTCACCGGCTATCCTGAACAGAGATGACAGCTCGGCTGAT
>JAWLFR010000142.1:0-5165 GCA_041685495.1 Bacteroidales bacterium | reverse complement strand
GAGCGTCTGCTTACTCTGCCTGCTGACAGAGTGCCGTGCTGTTATGTGTCCCATCTCATGTGCCAGCACACCAACAAGCTCAGCCTCATTATTAAACTGGGCCAGTATGCCACGGGTGAGATAGATATAGCCCCCCGGTACGGCGAAAGCATTGATGACGGGGGAATCGAGTATTTTTACATGGTATTTGAGATTGGGGCGGTGTGAAATTTTACCCATCTCATCAGCCATGGCCTGTATAAAGGAAAGGGCGTCAGCATCCTCGTAAACCCCAAAGGTGGCTGTTACCTGCGGATCATATTCAGCTCCCTGTTTAATCTCCTGTGCTTCAGACACTATCATCAGTTGTCTTTTACCTGTAACAGGGTTGATGGCACATGACACTGCTATAATGATAAAAAAGAGCATCAGTGCAGTTTCTTTAATCAAAGTCAATGGTTTCATTTCATTTCGTTTTGTGTTCCATTCATAAAGAACAAAATAAGGACAACATAGGTTTATTACATTAAAGATAAAAAAAATAGGTGTGGAGAACAATCCCACACCTTTATAAAGAAATGATATCGGAATTTTGAGACTACGATATTCAAAGCACGCCTGCTACCTTGCTTATTTTACGAGCCATTCAATAATGCCGCATTCGTACCAGGTGGTGTTTTCCGGAAGGTAGTTACCATCGGGAGGTCCCAGTTCTCCTTTCTCATAATCCTTGCCTCCCAGGCTGATATTCATTCGCAGTGCAGTGGTATTCACAGGTTTGAATTCTATTGTATTGAATTTGTCTCTTTCGACAGTGTAGCCGGAAATGACCTCCACGGGCTGCCAGGTGTTTCCTTTTTTGTATTCGAGGTTCCACGACTCAGGCATGCTGCAATACTGCTTATCATCTTTCCAGTATACGCCGGATGAGGATATTTCATATTCTTTATCAAAATCATATTGCACCCATGCCTGGTTGCCTGTCTGCGGACGTAACCTGAGGTATGTCCATGAACCATCGAAAGAATTAACGGGCTCTACCTGGTCATACAAGGCTTCAAACCCGATATCTCCCGCCTGTGAGCTGGGATAGAACCGTTTGGCTATAGCAGGCACATTGCCACCGGGATAATTATCTTCCCTGCTGCCGGTACCACATGATGAGCTGACCGTGGATTTTGAAGCTATTGATGGGACAGGGAGCAAAACAACCTTTGCTTTGCCGGATGCAAACCAGACAGTCATTTCTCCCGGCCCCCTGTTGGCCCAGGTATAATACGGGATGGCAGTAAGTAAATGATCATTTTCTGCAATTCCTTTACTCCCGTTGGCCCTGCTCAGTGTTTTAACCCAGCCCTTAATTTGATTTGTGCCATCCGGGGAACCATTTTCAAAAATCTCTAATTCAGCATCTTCAGAAATAACCAGGTTAAATATATTATTATCATTGTCAATTCCTTCAGCACAATAAACAAGAGGTCCGCTCTGGAGAGCAATCATACCATTATTTTCTTCTGCCTTTTCATGTGAAAGAACTTTACGTACCGGCATTTCAAAGTTCAACTCTATTTCATCACCCGGCTGCCATATCCTGTCTATAACAGCATACCCCATGTGCAGGGTATATTCTGCCGGCCTGCCATTCAGCAGTATTTCCTTTACTGAGGGTTCATCATCCAGGTAGCTGTACAGATCGCCCGGCATCGGGCCGGCACCGGTCCATCCCGGTATACGTATATTCATTGAGAATTCGGTTTTGCCCGGACTATCAATCATTATCTTCACTGTTCCGTCCAGGGGATAGGATGTTTCCTGTGTGATTTTTACCGTCTTATCATTTATTCCGGTTTCCAGGTTGCTGCCAACAAACAGGTTTATATATACTTCATCCTCATCCCTGGCATAGATATATTTCCCCAGGGAAGCTATCAGTCTTGCTATATTTGGCGGACAGCAGTTAGGTCCATACCATGTATGCCGTTCAAATCCGCCCTGCGACTTAAGCGGGTTCTGGTAGAAATATTCCGTTCCGTCAATGGAGACAGCCGGTAAAACAGCGTTGTAGAGAATTATCTCCATCATATCAATATATTTTGACTCCCTGTGCAGCTCAAACATCCTGTAATTCCAGAACACATTGCCTATGGCTGCACATGTCTCATTCCAGCAGTTGAGGTTTGGCAATTCATAATTTTCTCCGAATGACTCATGATCGCGGTAAGCTCCTACATGACCAACAAGGTATGTTTTTTTATGTACTGCATTTTCCCATAGCCTGTCAGAGGCCTTTATATACTGTTCATCACCTGTAAGTGTTGCAAGGTGTGCCAGTGGGGTATAGAGGTAGCTTGCTCTTACCGTATGGCCAACCGCTTCATCCTGTTCGATAACCGGTTTATGGTCCTGGGCATATTTACCGTACAGCTTGCGACCGTTATGTGAATGACCTCTTTCATCCAGAAAAATTTTTGCTGCCTCCAGGTAATCATCATCTCTGGTTATCTCATAAAGCCTGAGCAGGCCTATTTTTACCTCTTCATGCTGTGATATTTCCTGTCTTGCACCCGGACCAAATTCAGAGTGAATATTATCCGCAACTTTTTTTGCGGCATCGAGTATATCTTCACGACCTGTAGCCTGGTAATATGCTACAGCGGCTTCCAGGAAATGACCTGCCCCGTACAGATCGCCATTAAGCATGCGATGCCATTCCCTGACCCGGCCACCAGGAATATAATATTCAATTAATCTCTCAAAATTTTCATCAAGAAGTTTTTGGAGAGCGGTATCAGGATTTAAATGCAGTATATAGGCTCCGGCCTCCATTAATTTTGGATTGGGTCTGCTACCCATCTCCTCGTACCTGTTAAGCATATTAATAAACGATACCCGGTAATTATTATCAATACGTGCATCCCAGAAATCATCTTTTATATGGACATCGGATAGTTCTATTTTATCGAGATCCCGGGTAGTGTTGTTTACACTTTTGTCTGCACAGCCGGTGAGGAATAACGCAAATAACTGGATGACAATTAATTTTCTAAGCATGGTTTATTGATTTTATACATTGTTTTTCTCCCATTCATTAACAGCACGGCCTATTGCCTTCAGGTTTGGCACCCTCATCTCTTCGTATTCCCTTGAGATAACGATACCACCGGCTCCTGCCTCAAGGGCATTAAGGGTGGCCCTGTATACTGTTTCAGGATCATCGGGGGGACTGCCAGGCACGTCTATCCCTATTCCAGCAAAAATTTCTGTTTTGTTATTGGCCGAAGCCACGCTTCGTGCTGTTTCCCGCTTTACGTAATCAGGTGAAAATCCCTCGCTGGAAAGTTTGTCGACAGAAGGCTCTTTATTCTTATCATATCCGAAAAGAGCATAATACAGTTCAAGTGACTGCTCAAGTGATATTTCGCTGAGTATTGTTTTTTTGAATCTGTCCAGGTACCACGAACGTATACGCGGCCCCAGCACCTCATGATAGAGTATCAGTTTGATGAAATCGGAATAGGGGGCCATCTCTTCATAACTCATCTCCGCCCTGTATATTATATCCCAGCTGGAAGGCTGATGATCTACGTGCCATCCTACGATAGCCTGCGGGTTAATGGATTTGATGGTCTGGTACATGCCTTTCTGTACATCTTCCCTTGACTGCCTGTACAGGTATTCCCATGACAGGATCTCAGGGTACCTTAGGAGGTGACGCAGGAATATTGTGAATACCCCTTCGGGTGGTTTGGGAGCATCGGACATCAGTTTTTGTACATATTCATAAAGAAGCCTGTATCCTTCGCGGGCCCTTTCCGGGTCAATATTGGCTGCTTTGCCCCGTTCCCTGCAATGCCTGCAGAAGCAAACGGGGGGATCATCATTCCAGGGAAGGATAATATTCATGAGAGGGCCCATCCTCTCCGCTCCCCACTGAAAACCGTCAAGATCATAACTGTTAAACATATCAGCTGTTATGGCCTTCCAGAAATTCGAATAATCAGGATTGCTCCAGCATGCCTTTTTACCTGGATTACCATAAACATCTAGGCTTAGAACCCTGTCAAAATTTTCAATATACAGGCCTGTGCTTTCCAGTATCCTGGCAAAGACCTTCATACCCCTGTCATCGGCAGGTTTTCTTATTTCACTGAAGAGATCACGATCTGCAAATTCCAGGGAAGGGTCGACAGGTTTAATGCGTAAGGCGGTGTCAGTGAAATATTTATCCTTATGCCTCACCCATACCGCCGGTACCTTGTTTCGCAGGTCACGCGGTTCTTTCCCGTGATCCCGGGCCAGGTAACGCGGAGCCTTGCCGAGTGTTGTAGTGTGGAAGGCATGGCTGTAAGGGAATACGGCATTTACCCGTGCTTTTTCACCGATGAGGTCAAGACATTGCTCAATACCCTCATCAAGCATGGTGTGAGGACTCATCTGTATGCCAACGAATGTTTTATCCTGCTTTATGGCATTATTTTGCAGTGGACCGGGGGATAATAAAGGATAGGATACGGCACCCATGCTCAGATCAGCTGCTGCACCGGCAGCAATTATCGTTCCCAGGTTTTTGACGAATTTTCTTCTGTTCCCCGCTGACATAGTAATTGGTTTTTATGGTTGAAATGTATAATATATTTAACAGAACGCTGTTTTTAATGACATATTAAGATTGTTTATATAATATAACTGACATTATATTGTCCGGATATGATGTTTGCCTGATAATTTAAGGTATCAAGATAGTAATTATTGTATTTTAAACACTTCTTAATTGGAAAATATTTAAAAATTGCTTAAACTGTATGCTTGATAATTTGTTGATCATAAAACAGTGATAATACAGTTGAGCAGAAGCTGTTATACATGAAATGATTAATTTTCAGTTAAACTAAAATAAAACCTTATAAGCATATGAAAGATTTTGAATTTTATAATCCCGTTAAGATACTTTTTGGAAAAGATAAACTGCCGGAGATAAGTGATCATATACCCGGGGGGATGAAGATAATGCTTATATATGGCGGTGGCAGCATTAAGAAGAATGGTGTTTACGATGGTTTAATGAAGGCACTGAAAGACCGCGATATTACTGAGTTTTCAGGTATTGAGCCCAACCCCACATACGAGACATGCATGAAGGCAGTGGAAAGGATAAGGGAAGAGAAAGTTGATTTCCTGCTGGCTGC
>JAWLFR010000032.1:0-21357 GCA_041685495.1 Bacteroidales bacterium | reverse complement strand
GATCCTTCCAAGCCGGAACTGCAGATTGTCCTGGACCAGGAGAAGATGGCAGTTCACGGACTTAACACGGCCACGGTGTCCTCAGCTGTGAGAAACAGGGTGGCCGGGATGACTGCCACACGCCTGAGACAGTTTGGTGATGAGTATGATGTGGTGGTACGCTTTAAAGAAGAGTCCAGGAACTCCATCACTGATGTAATGAATATCAGTATAATGAATAGCCAGGGTGAGTCACTGAGGCTGGGCGAGATTGCCGAAGTAAAGGAATACTGGTCGCCCCCGAATATAGAACATAAGAACAGGGAGAGGATTGTTACCGTATCTGCCACACCCTATAACAGGGCGTTGGGTGATATTGCAGCCGACATAGAGGCTATAATAGATGAAACAGATACACCGGCAGGTGTTTCAGTTCAGATGTCGGGAACGATAGAAGAGCAGGCCGAGTCATTTGCTGATCTTGGACTCCTGCTGGTTGTGAGCCTGGTACTTGTTTACCTGGTTATGGCCTCCCAGTTTGAATCGCTTAAGATGCCCCTTATAATAATGTTCTCCATACCCTTCTCCTTTGCAGGAGTAGCCATCGCCCTCTTTATTACGGGCACAACGCTCAACCTTATAGCCGGTATAGGAGCAATAATGCTTATAGGTATTGTTGTGAAAAATGCTATCGTACTGGTTGACTTTATTAACCTGCAGCGCGACAGGGGACTGGATCTGTATGAGGCTGTTGCCGTATCCGGACGCTCAAGGCTGAGGCCTGTGCTGATGACATCGGTAACCACCATACTGGCTATGTTGCCGCTTGCAATAAGTGTGGGTGAAGGATCAGAGATATGGAGTCCCATGGGGGTGTCTGTGATAGGCGGACTGATATTTTCCACCATGGTTACCCTGGTGCTGGTTCCGGTTGTATATGTGATCTTTGCCAGGAAAGGGGCCAGGAAGAAGAAATCAAGGGAGCGTTATGACTTTCTTGAGGCAGAATCTTCAGGAGATTAAGTCATAGTGATTATGAAAAACGGACTGAGGGCTGGTTTAATACTGGAAGCGTGAGAAATGCCCTGAAGGCCGTATGAACAACGAAAAATATATCAAGCATATGAAGGCAGTATTTATTGTATATAACCAGGCACATAATGAGAAAGTGGAGTATATCCTTGACAGTCTGGGAATAAGCGGGTATACCGAGTGGAATGATGTAAAGGGACGCGGCAGCAGCGGCGGAGTGCCGCATCTCGGAACACATACCTGGCCCGAGATCAACTCCGCCACCCTTACCATTATTGATGATGATAAGGTGGATGAGCTGCTCCGGGCTGTTAAAAAGATGGATGAGCTGAACACCGATGTCGGTGTCAGGGCCTTTGTCTGGGAAATTACAGCAGCAATTTAAGACTTATTATTCGTCTTCCTGCTGATCGGCGTAGGCCTTGATAACGGTATCCTGTACATCAGAGGGAACCTGGACATATTCTGCAAATGTCATTGTAAACATTGCCCTTCCGCCTGTTATGGAGCTGAGTGCTGTAGAGTACTTATTCATTTCAGCCAGCGGTACCCTGGCATTAACTTTCTCGAAGCCCTTCTCGCTTTCCATTCCCAGCACCATGCCCCTTCTTCCCTGCAGGTCGCTTATAACATCACCCATACGGTCAGACGGAACCATTATCTCAACATCATATACAGGCTCAAGTATTTTAGGGCCGGCATTCCTGAAGGCATTACTGAACGCATTCCTGCCTGCAAGCTTAAAAGATATCTCGTTTGAGTCAACAGGATGCATCTTGCCGTCATATACATAAACCCTTATATCACGTGCATAGGAACCTGTCAGCGGACCCTCTTCCATTTTTTCCATTAAACCTTTCAGTATGGCCGGCATAAACCTTCCGTCAATGGATCCTCCCACTATGCAGTTTACAAATTCGAGCACCCCGCCCCATGGAAGTTTATGCTGGTCTTTGTCGCGTATAGAAAGCTTAAAGTCCTTACCGTTAACTTTCATTGCCGGATTGGGATCCGAGCCTTCCTTATAGGGTTCAATTATCATATGCACCTCGCCAAACTGGCCTGCGCCACCCGACTGTTTTTTATGCCTGTAGTCGGCCTGTGCCGCTTTGGTTATTGTTTCGCGGTAAGGTATCTTGGGAGCATAGAACTCCGTTTCAATCTTAAATACATTATCAAGGTGCCATTTGAGTATATTAAGGTGGTATTCACCCTGTCCGTGAAGTATTATCTGCTTCAGCTCCTTTGAATACTCAACCAGTATTGTCGGGTCTTCCTGGTGCATCCTGCTGAGGGCTTCGCCCAGCTTTTCGTCATCTCCCTCACTCAAAGGCCTTACAGCTGTGCGGTATTTTGGCTCGGGAAATTTGATAGGCGGAAATTTATGATTGCCCTGGCTGCTCAGTGTATGGTTCGTTTTGGTGTTCTTAAGCTTTACCACTGCACCTATATCACCGGCCACCAGTTCTGATACCTTAATCCTGTTCTTGCCTGCACTGACATAGAGCTGGGACAGTCTTTCCTTCGTGCTGTTATTGGCATTTACAACATCGAGGTTTTCATTAACTTTGCCTGAGATAACCTTGAAGAAATTCACCTCACCGATATGCTCTTCCAGTGAAGATTTGAAAACAAATAGTGAACATGGTCCTTCCGGATCAAAATCAATTGTTTCGCCGCTTTCGGTTTCCCAGCCCGGCATATCCGACGCAAGGGGGGCAACATTAGATATAAATTCAGTTACCCGGTCAACACCTATATTCTTTTTGGCGGCCGAACAAAACACGGGGTATATGCCATTTTGCATAAGGCCTGTCTTTATACCGCTCCTCATCTCGTCTTCTGTCAGGGTGTCATTTTCAAAGAAGGTCTCCATCAGGGTTTCATCATTCTCGGCAGCTTTTTCTATCAGCTCCGACTGCAGGTCAGCTGCTTTATCAGCATATTCGGATGGTATATCCACTTCTTCATACCTGCCGCCGTCAGCCTTATATTTAAGCATCTTCATCTTTATCACATCAATGATGGAATCAAATTTTTCGCCTTCATTCACCGGAAATTGCACAAGAGTTACATTGCTACCAAGCCTGTCTTTGAGCATCTCCACCGATTTGTCAAAATTTGTTTTTTCATGATCAAGCCCGTTAATGCATATAATAATCGGCTTGTTCATATTTCTGGCATGACGGAAATGTATCTCCGTGCCCACCTCAACGCCATTCTGCACATTAATCATCAGCACACTCGATTCCACAGCATATAGTGAAGATATCACGTTGCCTGAAAAATCGTCAAGTCCGGGTGTATCCAGTATATTGATCTTTTTATCATCATACTCAGTATGCAGTACAGATGAGGAAATAGAATTTTCATTCTCATGTTCTATTGGTCTGTAGTCAGATGCCGTATTCTTGCTTTCTACGGCACCTCTCCTTTCAATAATTCCCCCGTTAAAAAGCATGGCCTCGGCAAAAGTGGTCTTGCCTGAGCCCGAATTACCAAGTAGTGCTACTGACTTTATCTGTCCGGCTTGATATTTTTTCATCCCTTGAATTTATTTTTATTATACAATATATTATATACAGGTTTTGAGCGCCCAAAGATAGAAAAAACTTTTTAAAATATCAGAAAGGCTGCCTGCCCATTATTTTTAACTATCATGTATTTTTTTACCTTAAACACTTGCACAGTAAAAAAATAATATCTTACTTTGCGCCCGGTTTTAGACCCAGGAGTACCGGTGGTCTCCTCCTTAAAGTAAGTGAATAAAAAATATTCTCAGGGAGACGGTCGGGAAGGAACCTGTAAATAACTTACGTTTTTCAGGTATAATTAAGAGAGAAGAAACCGCATAAACTGTCACAATAGTGGCAGGCAGGGATTTTTACCCTGTATGACGAAGAATATTTGTTTTTACAGTTTAATATAAACAATTGTATTTATGCCAACAATACAACAATTAGTCAGAAAGGGCAGAAAAAAGCTGGTGGAGAAAAGCAAGGCCCCGGCACTTGATTCATGCCCGCAGAGACGTGGCGTTTGTGTACGGGTATACACGACCACACCAAAGAAACCGAATTCAGCTATGCGTAAGGTGGCCAGGGTAAGGCTGACAAATGGCAAAGAAGTTAATGCTTATATTCCGGGTGAAGGACATAACCTCCAGGAGCACTCGATAGTGTTAATAAGGGGTGGAAGGGTGAAAGACCTGCCCGGTGTCAGATATCACCTGATAAGAGGTGCACTTGATACATCAGGTGTTGAAGGCCGCACGCAGAGACGCTCGAAATATGGCGCCAAAAAGCCAAAGAATTAGTTGTTAACAATGTAAGGAGTTAGATAATGAGAAAATCAAGACCAAAAAAGAGGATCATTCTTCCTGATCCAAAGTATAATGACCCTTATGTAACCAGGTTTGTGAACAATCTGATGCTCAGTGGTAAGAAGAATCTCGCATTTACGATATTCTATGATGCTCTGGACATTGTTGAAGGGAAGCTGAAAGATGAGGAGAAGAGTCCGCTCGAGATATGGAAGCAGGCCCTTGATAATATTACCCCCCAGGTTGAGGTGAAGAGCCGCAGGGTTGGAGGTGCCACATTCCAGGTACCCATGGAGGTACGGGGTGACAGAAAGATCAGCATCAGTATGAAGAACCTTATTTTCTTTGCCCGCAAAAGACCCGGTAAAAATATGGCCGACAGGCTGGCCGCCGAGGTTATTGCAGCATACAAGGGTGAAGGAGGAGCATTTAAAAGAAAAGAAGACACTCACCGGATGGCTGAAGCGAATAAGGCTTTTGCCCATTTCCGGTTTTAGACAGGAGAAAGTAGTTTTATGAATAGTAGTCTCGAATATACACGCAATATTGGCATAATGGCTCACATTGATGCCGGTAAGACCACTACAACAGAAAGAATTCTGTTTTATACAGGTCGTACCCATCGCCTTGGTGAGGTTCATGATGGCAATGCTCAGATGGACTGGATGGTCCAGGAGCAGGAAAGGGGTATTACTATTACATCCGCGGCCACCACTGCTTTCTGGAAATACCGCGATAAGGATTTTAAGGTCAATATTATTGATACACCGGGACATGTGGATTTTACCGTTGAGGTAGAACGCTCACTGCGGGTGCTTGACGGTGCTATTGCCGTTTTTTGTGCCGTAGGAGGAGTTGAACCGCAGTCGGAGACGGTATGGAGGCAGGCTGACAGGTACGGTGTACCGAAGATAGCTTTTGTGAATAAGATGGACCGTGTGGGCGCCGACTTCTTATCCGTTGTTGATGAGTTAAAGGATAAGCTGGGAGCAAATGCAGTGCCCGTGCAGATACCAATGGGTTCGGGCGATGATTTTACCGGCGTTATTGACCTGATAGAAAATAAAGCCGTGGTGTGGTACGCTGATGAGACTCTTGGCACAAGGTATGAGTTACATGATATACCCGATGAGTTAAAAGAGGAGGCTGAAGAATGGAGGGTTAAGCTTATAGAGGCTGTAGCTGAGACCGATGATACACTGATGGAAAGATATTTTGAAGACCCTGATTCGATTACAAGTGAGGACATGCTTTCAGTGATGCGCAAATCAACCATCAGCGGGCATGCTGTCCCCGTATTATGCGGATCAGCCTTTAAGAATAAAGGGATTCAGAGATTGCTTGATGCTGTTATTTCTTATTTACCTTCACCGCTGGAGGTGGGAGGTGTAACAGGCATCAATCCTAAAAATAATGAAGAAGAAATCAGGATGCCTGATGTAAAGGAGCCAATGGCTGCACTGGCATTCAAGATAGCAACGGATCCTTTCGTCGGCCGCCTGGCTTTCCTGCGTGTTTACTCGGGCGAGTTAAAGACAGGCGATATGGTGCTTAATATGCGCACCGGCAAAAGGGAAAGGATCAACCGCCTGTTCCAGATGCATGCAAACAAACAGAATCCCAAGGAGAGTATCTCTGCCGGCGATATCTGTGCTGCAGTAGGGTTTAAAGACCTTAAAACAGGTGATACACTGTGCGCGATCCACAAGCCTGTATGGCTTGAATCTATGGAGTTTCCTGAACCGGTTATCGGAATAGCCGTGGAGCCAAAAACACAGGCTGATGTCGACAAGCTAGGCATGGCACTGGGTAAGCTGGCAGAGGAAGATCCTACATTCCAGGTGAAAACCGATGAAGATAGCGGGCAGACCGTTATCAGTGGCATGGGTGAATTGCACCTGGAAATATTAGTTGACCGTCTGAAAAGAGAGTTCAAGGTTGAATGTAACCAGGGACAACCACAGGTTGCATACAAGGAAGCACTTACTACTCCTGCTGAGCATCGCGAGGTGTTTAAAAAGCAGACAGGTGGAAGGGGTAAATTTGCTGATATAGAGGTTGAAATAATGCCTGTTGAGGAGGAATTTGCCGGGCTTCAGTTTATCGATAAGGTTAAAGGTGGTAATGTTCCACGGGAATTTATACCATCAGTGGAAAAAGGTTTCAGAACAGCCATGTTGAATGGCCCGCTTGCCGGTTTTCCGATCTATAACCTTAAAGTTGTACTCAAAGACGGTTCATACCATCCGGTTGACTCCGATGCACTGTCATTTGAAATTGTTGCGCGCCAGGCGCTCAGAAACGCCGCGCATAAATGCAGGCCCGTACTTCTCGAACCAATCATGAAAGCAGAAGTGGTTACACCAGAGGAATACGTAGGCGATGTGGTAAGCGATTTCAACAGGAGAAGAGGCAAGGTGGAAGGTATGGAATCGAAAGCAGGTTCAAGGGTTATAAAAGCAAAAGTGCCGCTGGCAGAAAACTTCGGTTATGTTACTGTACTCAGAACCCTCACTTCAGGAAGAGCTACTTCAACTATGGAGTTCTCACATTATGAGGAAGTACCTGCAGATATCTCAAAAAAGATTATAGAACAAATTAAAGGAAAATTCTATTAACGATGAGTCAGAAAATTCGTATTAAACTGAAATCTTATGATCATAACCTTGTGGATAAATCCGCAGAGAAGATCGTTAAGACGGTAAAATCTACTGGTGCTGTTGTTAGTGGCCCTATACCGCTCCCAACGCATAAAAGAGTGTTTACCATACTGAGGTCGACATTCGTAAATAAAAAGTCGAGAGAGCAGTTCCAGCTTTCCAATTACAAGAGACTGCTGGATATTTACAGCTCGACACCAAAGACAATCGATGCTTTGATGAAGCTCGAGTTGCCCAGTGGGGTGGAAGTAGAAATAAAAGTGTGAAACCAGTAAAGATTAAACTAAAATGCAGGGATTAATAGGCAAAAAAGTTGGGATGACTTCCGTTTTTGATGAAAACGGAAAGAATATTCCATGCACAGTGATCGAAGCCGGCCCTTGTGTTGTTACCCAGATCAAAACCAAAGATAAAGACGGTTACAATGCATTGCAACTGGGCTATGACGACAAGAAGGAAAAAAACAGTACAAAGGCTGAAATAGGTCATTTTAAGAAGGCAAATACAGGACCCAAAAGAATGATTGTTGAATTTACCGGTTTCCCGGAAGGAGAATTTAAGACCGGGGATGTGCTTGATGTGGATCTTTTTAATGATGACACCTGGCTGGATGTCAGGGGATGGTCTAAAGGCAAAGGCTTCCAGGGTGTGGTTAAAAGACATGGATTCAGGGGAGTCGGTGATAAAACACATGGACAGCATAACCGTGAGAGAGCACCCGGCTCACTGGGCGCTTCATCATACCCTTCAAGAGTGTTTAAGGGGATGAGAATGGGCGGACGTACCGGTAACGATAAGGTGATGGCTATCAGCCTCAGGGTAATGAAACTCCTGCCTGATAGTAATTTGTTGATAGTTAAAGGATCGGTTCCAGGTCCTAAAGGTGGTTACTTAATAATTACAAAGTAATGGAAATAGCAGTATTTGATATAGAAGGTAAAGATACCGGAAGAAAAATAAGTCTCGACAACTCAATATTTGACATTGAGCCGAATGACCATGCTATATACCTCGATACAAAGCAGTATATGGCAAATGTGAGACAGGGAACACATAAGACCAAGGAAAGAAGTGAAATAACAGGCAGTACACGTAAGATCAAAAGACAGAAAGGAACAGGTACTGCCCGTTTTGGTGATATAAAGAATCCCATATTCAGGGGTGGCGGACGTGCTTTTGGTCCAAGACCAAGATTTTATGGCTTTAAGCTTAATAAGAAGATGAAGCAGCTGGCCAGAAAATCAGCCCTTACCCATAAGGCAAGGTCCAAAAGCATTATTGTTCTTGAGGACTTTAATTTTGAAGCTCCAAAGACAAGAGAACTTGCCAGGCTGGAAACAAACCTGAATGTCAGGGACAAAAAATCACTGATAGTTTTTCCGAAACAAAATAAAAATGTATATTTGTCATCTCGAAATTTGAAGGGCGTTGATGTTGTAACTAGCGATGAATTAAATACTTACATCATTACAAAAGCCTCAGTACTCATACTTGTCGAGAGCGCAGTTGACGTTTTGCATTCAACTTTTAAAAATTAGAAAACTTTTAGTAATGGATATTTTACTGAAGCCGATTGTAACAGAAAAGATGACTGACCAGAGTGAGAAATTTAATCGCTATGGCTTCATCGTTGCAAAGGATGCAAATAAGATACAGATAAAGAATGCTGTTGAAGAAATGTATGGAGTGACCGTTGACTCGGTTAAAACAATGGTTTATCACAGCAAGAAAAAGGTGCGCTATACCAAGTCGGGTATAATGTCCGGTAGAACACCTGTATATAAAAAGGCTATCATAACGGTGGCTGAAGGAGATACGATTGATTTCTATAGCAATATATAACAGATTATGGCAGTTAGAAAGATAAAACCTGTAACACCAGGTCAGAGACACAAAATAATAAGTGCCCGCGAGACAATAACGGGCAAGGAGCCCGAGAAGTCATTGCTTGGTCCCATTAAAAAAAGCGGGGGAAGGAATAAAAGCGGGCGCATGACAGTGCGATACCTCGGTGGGGGACATAAAAGAAGGTACCGTGTCATAGATTTCCGTCGTGATAAAGACGGAATGCAGGCAAGGGTGAAGACGATTGAATATGATCCGAACCGTTCGGCAAGGATAGCCCTGCTTTATTATGAGGATGGTGAAAAGAGGTATATCCTTGCACCCCAGGGACTGAAGGTTGATGATACCGTTATTTCAGGTACGGGTATTGCGCCGGAACTGGGAAATGCATTGCCCTTATCGGATCTGCCCCTGGGAACTATTATTCATAATATTGAGCTCAAGCCGGGTAAAGGCGGTGCAATGGCAAGAAGTGCAGGATCATATGCACAGCTTGTTGCACGTGAAGGTAAATATGTTACCGTTAAACTGCCTTCGGGTGAGACAAGGATGGTGCTGGCAAAATGCAGGGCTACCGTTGGTACGGTATCCAACCCTGACCATTCGCTGGAGATATCAGGTAAGGCAGGCCGCAGCAGGTGGAAGGGACGCAGGCCCAGGACAAGGGGTGTGGCAATGAACCCAGTTGATCACCCGATGGGTGGAGGGGAAGGACGCGCCTCAGGCGGTCACCCGCGCTCACGTACCGGACTGTCGGCAAAAGGGTATAAGACAAGGAGTCCGAAGAAATACTCCGATAAGTATATCATTGAAAGAAGGAAAAAATAATTGAGATAATATGAGCAGATCTATTAAAAAAGGACCGTTTATTGACTTTAAGCTCGAGCAGCGGGTGATGAAGATGAACGACTCAGGGAAAAAGACAGTTATTAAAACATGGTCGCGCCGGTCAATGATATCACCGGATTTCGTAGGACATACAATTGCTGTTCATAACGGTAATAAATTCATTCCTGTTTATGTGACTGAAAATATGGTAGGCCATAAACTGGGAGAATTTGCTCCTACCCGTATTTTCAGGGGGCATGGTGGAAGACAGAGATAAAAATATTTTAACGATTAAGATAAAATCTTGACAAATGGGTGCAAGAAAAAGAATTTCAGCTGAGAAGCGTAAAGAGGAGAAACTGAAAACATACCAGGCGGTTTTGAGGAACTGCCCTACTTCCCCGCGGAAAATGAGGCTGGTAACGGATATGATAAAAGGTATGGAGGTTAACAGGGCTCTTGATGTGCTTAAGTATAGCTCAAAAGAAGCATCACGCGCCGTTGAAAAGCTTCTCCTTTCAGCTATAGCAAACTGGCAGGCAAAGAATGAAGGAGTACGTATTGAAGAAAGCCAGCTTTTTGTAAAAGAGGCTTTCGTGAACCAGGGGCGTACACTTAAAAGGCTTCAGACAGCCCCGCAGGGCAGGGCACACAGGATAAGGAAGAGATCCAATCATGTCACCCTTATTATCGATAGTTTAAAGAAGGAAGAAATAGAAAATACATCAAACTGAAATAGATGGGACAAAAAGTAAATCCGATAAGTAACAGGCTTGGCATAATAAAAGGCTGGGATTCGAACTGGTATGGTGGTAATGACTTTTCCGCCAAGCTGGTGGAGGATTCAAAAATCAGGGAATACCTGAACGCCAGGCTGGCAAAGGCAAGTATCTCCAAGATAATGATTGAGAGAACACTGAAGCTTATTACTGTTACCGTAAATACCGCACGTCCGGGTATCATTATTGGCAAAGGCGGCCAGGAAGTTGATAAACTGAAAGAGGAATTGAAGAATATCACAAATAAAGAGGTGCAGATAAATATCTTTGAAGTTAAGCGCCCTGAACTTAATGCCACCATCGTTGCCAATAATATAGCACGACAGGTGGAAGGTAAGATATCCTACAGGCGCGCTATAAAGATGTCTATTGCCTCAACAATGAGAATGGGCGCCGAAGGAGTGAAGATACTTATATCCGGCAGGCTGGGTGGAGCCGAGATGGCAAGAAGCGAGAGCTATAAGGAAGGACGTATACCACTTCATACTTTCAGGGCTGATATTGATTATGCACTGGCCGAAGCACTGACCAAGGTAGGCCTGGTAGGTATCAAGGTATGGATATGTAACGGTGAGGTCTTTGGTAAGCGCGACCTGTCTCCTGATATAGCAATGAAAAGCCAGAAAGCAGCCAGGGGAGGATCAGGAATGAGGAAAAGAAAAAAGTAAATACAGGATTTTAAGATTTTAAGATAAGAGAAATGTTACAACCTAAAAAGACAAAATACAGAAGGCGCCAGAAAGGTAAGATGAAAGGGAATGCACAGCGGGGTAACCAGCTTGCCTTCGGTTCATTCGGTATTAAAGCCCTTGAAGCCTCATGGATCACCGGCAGACAAATAGAGGCAGCACGCCAGGCAGTTACGCGTCATATGAAACGTGAAGGCCAGCTGTGGATACGTATCTTTCCTGATAAACCCATAACAAAGAAACCTGCCGAGGTAAGAATGGGTAAAGGAAAAGGTGCTCCTGAAGGATTTGTAGCACCCGTTACCCCGGGCAGGATAATACTGGAATGTGAGGGAGTACCTTATGAAGTGGCCAGGGAAGCTATGAAGCTGGGTGCACAGAAACTGCCTATAACAACCAGGTTCATAGTAAGGAATGATTACGTTCACGATTAACGAGTTAAGACATGAAAACTTCAGAAATAAGGCAATTTTCAACCCAGGAGATCCTGGAGCGGATAGATAACGAGAGAACATCTCTTACCCGCATGAAGCTGAACCACGCAATTTCACCCCTTGATAATCCGAATAAGATTAAGCAGACAAGAGGCAATATTGCAAGGTTGCTGACAGAACTGCGCACAAGAGAGTTGAATGAACAACAAAATAGCTAGTGTCAACAATGGAAAGAAATACAAGAAAAGAGCGTACAGGTATAGTCGTCAGCAATAAGATGGAAAAGTCAATTACTGTTGCTGTGAAAAGAAAGGTCAAGCATCCAATTTATGGAAAGTTCATAAATAAGACCAAAAAATTTCTTGCGCATGACCAGGAAAATACCTGCAACATTGGTGATACAGTGCGCATAATGGAAACCAGGCCAATGAGCAAGAGAAAGTCCTGGAGATTAATTGAAGTAATCGAAAGAGCTAAGTAATTATGGTACAACAGGAAAGTAGACTATCTGTAGCCGATAATACAGGCGCCAAAGAAGTGCTGGTAATACGGGTGCTTGGAGGAAGCGGAAAAAGATATGCTTCCATAGGTGATAAAGTGGTAATAACAGTGAAAAGTGCTATACCTGCAGGAGAGGCAAAAAAGGGCATGGTGACGAAAGCTGTTGTGGTGAGAACAAAAAAGGAAATACGCAGGGCCGATGGTTCCTATATCCGTTTCGATGATAATGCTGTAGTATTGCTGAACGCAGTGGATGAGGTGCGCGGTACACGTATTTTCGGACCGGTAGCCAGGGAGCTGCGTGATAAATATATGAAGATTGTATCATTGGCACCTGAAGTGTTATAAGAAAAATTAAGCGATGCAAGAAAAATTACATATCAAAAAAGGAGATACCGTGGTTGTTATATCAGGAGAATCAAAAGGACAACGCGGACGGATCCTGGAGGTCGACAGGGTTAAGAAAAGAGCTATTGTGGAAGGCGTGAATATGGTATCAAAGCATACCAAGCCAAATGCCGAGAGTCCCCAGGGTGGTATAATAAAGAAAGAAGCTACCATACATATATCAAACCTTATGTTGGTAGATCCGTCTTCCGGAGATGGTACACGTCTCGGACGGAAATTAAATAAGGACGGTAAACTTGTTCGTTATTCAAAAAAATCAGGGGAGGAGATCAAATAATGTATACGCCTACTTTACAAAAGAAATACAGGGAAGAGATCGTTCCTGAATTGATGAAGGAATTTGGTTATAAATCCATTATGGAGGTGCCACGTCTCGAAAAAATTGTTATCAACCAGGGAGTCGGAGAGGCTATAGCCGATAAGAAACTCATAGAGGTTGGTACCACCGAAGTGACTGCTATTGCCGGACAGAAAGCCGTGCAGACTCTTTCATCAAAGGATATATCCAATTTTAAACTGAGAAGGAATATGCCTATCGGTGTAATGACAACACTCAGAAGGGAAAGAATGTATGAATTCCTTGAGAGGCTTATAAGGGTGGCCCTGCCACGTATACGCGACTTTAAGGGAATAAGCAATAAGCTGGACGGACGCGGTAACTATACGCTGGGAGTAACAGAACAGATAATCTTCCCGGAGATTGATATCGATAAGGTGGTGAAAATTATGGGATTGCAGATCACCTTCGTTACATCGGCCAAAACTGATGAGGAAGGATTTGCTTTACTGCGTCATTACGGATTACCTTTTAAAACAAATAAAAACTAAGATATTATGGCTAAAGAATCAATGAAAGCCCGCGAGGTTAAACGAGCCAAACTTGTCAAAAAATATGCAGCTAAAAGAGCTAAGCTTAAGGCAGAAGGCGATTATGTAGGACTTAGCCGTTTGCCCCGCAACTCAAACCCTATACGCCTGCATAACCGTTGCATGATAACGGGACGCCCCAGGGGATATATGAGACAATTCGGGGTTAGCCGTATCACATTCAGGGAGATGGCTTCATCGGGACTTATTCCTGGCATCAGAAAAGCCAGCTGGTAGTAATTAATATTTAAAAATAGAAAGAATGACTGATCCAATTGCAGATTTTCTTACCAGAATAAGGAATGCTGTTACCGCCGGACATAAGGTGGTGGAAATTCCTGCATCAAATCTGAAGAAGGATATCACTAAAATATTATATGACAAGGGTTATATCCTTAGTTATAAATATACAGACGATGGAGCACAGGGCATAATAAAGATAGCCCTTAAATACCATCCGGAGAGCAAAGTGCCTGCTATTAAGTCACTGGAGCGGATAAGCCGTCCCGGTTTAAGAAAATACGCGGGTGTGGATGAACTGCCCAGGGTACTCAACGGCCTTGGCGTAGCTATACTGTCAACATCACAGGGTGTTATGACTGATAAGGAAGCCAGGAACCAGAAGGTTGGAGGTGAAGTATTGTGTTATGTTTACTAAAAAGAGGATTATTTTAATATGTCACGAATAGGAAAACTACCGGTAAATCTTCCATCAGGGGTAACAGTTAATGTGGCCGGTGATAATACAGTAAACCTTAAAGGACCCCTGGGAGAACTGGCTGTTAAGGTTGATAAGGATATGAAGGTGGAAGCAGAAGATAGCGTTATTAATATTAAGCGACCCACTGAATCAAAGAAACATAAATCATTACATGGTTTATACAGGGCTTTGATCAATAATGCTGTGATCGGAGTATCCGAAGGTTACCAGAAGAAACTTGAACTGGTTGGTGTGGGATACCGTGCCGAAGCTAAAGGACAGAAGCTGGAAATCAGTGTTGGACTGTCACATGATATAATAATTGAATTACCCGAAGAAATAAAGGTTGAAGCAAAAACCGAAAGAAGGAGTAATCCCGTTATTACACTTACCAGTACAGACAAACAGCTGATAGGACATGTTGCTGCAAAGATAAGATCGCTGCGTCCGCCCGAGCCCTACAAGGGTAAAGGTATTAAGTTCGTAGGGGAACAACTCAGGAGAAAAGCTGGTAAATCTGCAAGTGTTTAATTTTAAAAAATGAGTGATGAGCTTATCTAAAACAGAAAGAAGAAAAAGGATAAAACTGAGAATACGCAAGACTGCGCATGGTACTGCAGAAAGGCCAAGGGTAGCCGTGTTCAGAAGTAATAAGCAGATTTATGCCCAGGCAATAGATGATCTGAACGGAAAAACATTACTGTCTGCGTCATCAAGGGAGAAAGATATTGCTTCTGCCGGGATTGCTAACAGGACAGAGCAGGCAGCAAAGGTCGGTAAACTGCTGGCTGAGAAATGCAAGAAAGCAGGAATAGATACTATTGTTTTTGACAGGGGAGGTTATAAATACCATGGCAGGGTTAAGTCACTGGCTGATGCAGCCCGTAAAGGCGGTTTAAAATTCTAAATGAATATGAAGAAAAGAGAAATCAAAAAAGTAAAGAACATTGACCTCGATCTGAAAGACAGGCTCGTAGGCATACAGAGGGTAACCAAGGTAACCAAGGGTGGTCGTACTTTCAGCTTTTCTGCTATCGTAGTGGTTGGTAATGAAGACGGAGTTGCCGGTCACGGACTGGGCAAAGCCAATGAAGTAACCACAGCTATAGCCAAGGGAGTGGAGGATGCAAAGAAAAACCTTATAAGGGTTCCCGTGATAAACGGTACCATACCACATGTGCAGTATGCAAAATACGGTGGTGCATCTGTTTTCCTGAAGCCAGCCTCCGAAGGTACCGGGGTTAAGGCAGGTGGAGCTATGCGTGCCGTGCTCGAGAGTGTGGGGGTAAGGAATGTGCTTGCCAAATCAAAAGGCTCTTCCAATCCGCATAACCTTGTGAAAGCTACCTTTGAAGCCCTTATGGAAATGAGAGATGCTTATACGGTTGCAAACCACAGGACAACATCTATGGATAAAGTATTCAATGGTTAGAAATATATCATTATGTCAAAGATAAGGGTAACACAAGTAAAGAGTAAGATAGGAAGACCTGAGAGGCAGAAAAAAACACTGCTTGCACTGGGTCTTAAGAAGATGAACCAGAGTATTGAGCACGAAGCCACCCCGCAGATTATGGGTATGGTAAATGCTGTCAGTCACCTGGTGAAAGTTGAGGAAATTTAAGGAACTTATAAATATCTGATTGAAATGGACTTAAGTAATCTAAAACCGGCGGAAGGAACTGTTAAGAAGGACAGGCGTCTGGGACGCGGACAGGGTACAGGCAGAGGTGGTACAGCCACCAAAGGCCATAAAGGGCAGAAATCACGATCAGGCTATTCCAAAAAGATTGGCTTCGAAGGTGGACAGATGCCCCTGCAAAGAAGGGTTCCCAAGTACGGTTTTACCAACCTTAACAGGGTTGAGTATAAGGGGATCAATATAAGCACACTGCAGGCCCTGGCTGAAAAGAGGAGTCTGGATGTTATCAATGTGGAAACAATGATTGATGCAGGGCTGATCTCCAAAAGCGAACGCGTTAAGATCCTCGCAAAAGGATCACTCGATAAAAAACTTGAAGTGCATGCTCATGCTTTTTCAAAAGCAGCAGCTGAAGCTATCGAAGCCAAACAGGGAACTGCAGTAAAAATAGATTAGGATGAGACTGATTCAGACAATACGAAATATATTCAAGATTGAAGATCTGCGGGCAAGGATAATCTATACCCTTGGTATTATTCTGCTGTACCGTTTCGGCAAATATGTTACATTGCCGGGTATTGACCCTTCACAGCTTAGCAACCTTGCCGATCAGACATCTTCAGGTATAATGGGACTGCTTGATATGTTTTCAGGCGGTGCCTTTTCACAGGCATCGGTATTTGCCCTGGGTATAATGCCCTATATCTCAGCTTCAATTGTGATACAGCTGCTGGGTATAGTATTCCCTTACTTCCAGAAGCTGCAGCGCGAAGGCGAAAGCGGGAGAAGGAAGATGAACCAGTATACAAGATACCTTACCGTTGCCATACTCCTGCTGCAGGCACCAACATACCTTGCCAATCTCAATGCACAGCTGCCTGCCAGCGCTTTTATACTGAGCGGCACATTATTCAAGTTTTCATCGGTTATAATACTTACGGCAGGCACCATGTTTGTGATGTGGCTGGGTGAAAAGATAACGGATAAAGGAATAGGAAACGGTATATCACTGATTATCATGATCGGTATTATTGCCCGCCTGCCACAGGCTTTTGTATTTGAAGTAGGAGTGCGGCTCGATGGTTCGGGCGGACTGGTAGGTTTGTTGCTTGAACTGGTGTTCCTTTTTGCCGTGGTGCTGGGTACAATATTGCTTGTACAGGGCACACGCCGGATACCGGTGCAGTACGCAAGAAGGATCGTTGGTAATAAACAGTACGGAGGCGTAAGACAATATATACCCCTGAAGGTGAATGCTGCCGGTGTTATGCCTATAATATTTGCACAGGCCATAATGATGCTGCCAATTATACTGGCAGGATATGCCAGCTCAGACCAGATGTCAGGATTTGTTACAGCATTTTCCGATATGTATGGTTTCTGGTATAACCTTGTTACTGCTTTGCTGATAATAGCATTTACCTATTTTTATACTGCGGTAACAATCAATCCCGTGCAGATGGCAGAGGATATGAAAAAGAACGGAGGATTTATACCGGGAGTGAAGCCCGGAAGGAAAACGGTTGAATTCCTTGACCAGGTAATGTCAAGAATAACACTGCCCGGATCCATCTTCCTTGCATTTATTGCAATACTTCCTTCCATAGCTGTTAAATTTGGTGTAAGTGCACCCTTTGCACAGTTTTACGGAGGAACATCACTACTGATACTGGTAGGTGTCGTGCTGGATACTCTTCAGCAGATTGAAAGTCACCTGCTTATGCGTCATTACGACGGCCTGATGAAATCGGGCAGGATTAAAGGCAGGACAGGCGGAGCTGTCTCTGCAATGTAAATAAAAAGCGTTCTTTGATGATGCATCTGAAAACAGCGGAGCAGATAGAACTGCTGAGGTCAAGTAATATGCTGGTGTCACGTACACTGGCCGAGCTGGCCAGGATTATCAAACCCGGTATAACAACCATGGAGCTTGATAATGTGGCCGAGGAATATATACGCGACCATAATGCAGTTCCGGGTTTTAAGGGATATAATGATTTTCCCAATACACTCTGCACCTCTGTAAATGATGAAGTTGTTCATGGTATACCCTCGGATTACACGCTGCAGGACGGTGATATTATATCCATTGACTGCGGGGTGGTGCTTGACGGTTTTTATGGCGACAGCGCCTTTACCTTCCCGGTAGGAAATATAAGTGATGAGAAAAGACGGCTGCTGGAGTTTACAAGAGAATCACTCGAAGAAGGTGTAAGACAGGCTGTTGCAGGAAACAGGGTGGGTGATATATCATGGCATGTACAGAATAAAGCCGAAAGCGGAGGATATTCGGTGGTGCGTGAACTGGTTGGTCATGGACTGGGAAAAAATCTCCATGAATCCCCTGAAGTACCGAATTACGGCAAAAGGGGAAGAGGACCAAAGATGAAAGCAGGACTTGTTATCTGTATTGAACCAATGATAAATATGGGCAGCAATAATATAAGACAGATGCAGGATGGCTGGACCATTAAGACGGCTGATGGTAAGCCCTCGGCACATTTTGAATATGCAGTTGCAGTGGGCAAACAGGAAGCTGATATTTTAACGACTTTTAAATTTATTGACGAAGAATTGAAAAAAAACATATAATATGGCAAAACAACCTTCGATCGAACAGGACGGAACGATTATTGAAGCTCTATCCAATGCTATGTTCAGGGTCGAGCTTGAAAACGGTCACGTCATAACAGCTCATATCTCAGGGAAAATGAGAATGAACTATATTAAGATTTTACCCGGCGACCGTGTTAAAGTTGAGATGTCGCCATATGATTTAACAAAAGGAAGAATAACATTCAGATACAAATAAATAATTATTGTAGCAATGAAAGTAAAAGCATCTATTAAAAAGCGTAGCGCTGACTGTAAAATGGTCAGGAGAAAAGGACGCTTATACGTGATAAACAAGAAAAACCCCAAGTTTAAACAGAGACAGGGATAATTTATTTAACTTTGCACACATTTTAATAAAAAGTATATGGCAAGAATTGTAGGCGTAGACTTACCAAAAAACAAGAGGGGAGAAGTAGCCCTTACATATATTTATGGCATAGGGCACAGTAATGCCCGTAAGGTACTGACCAAGGCCGGAGTGGACCTGGAAAAGAAAGTTAAGGACTGGAACGATGATGAATTAACAAAAATCCGGAGGGTACTTAATGATGAATATAAACTGGAAGGCGAACTCAGGTCTGATGTCCAGCTCAGTATCAAACGGTTGATGGATATAGGCTGTTACAGGGGTATACGCCACAGGAGCGGTATGCCGGTACGCGGTCAGAGCACAAAAAATAATGCCCGAACACGAAAGGGACGAAAGAAAACTGTAGCTAATAAGAAGAAAGCTGTTAAATAATTAGAATATGGCAAAGAAATCCGGAGCATCAAGAAGAAGAGTAGTTAAGATAGAACCTGTAGGGCAGGCGCATATTCATTCTTCGTTTAATAATATAATTATTTCACTGACCAATAATGCAGGTCAGGTTATTTCCTGGGCATCATCAGGCAAGATGGGATTCAGGGGATCGAAAAAGAATACTCCCTACGCTGCCCAGATGGCAGCTGAAGATTGTGCCAGGGTTGCTTATGACCTGGGTTTGCGTAAAGTTAAAGTCTTTGTTAAAGGACCGGGTTCCGGCAGGGAATCAGCGATACGGTCACTCCATAACAGCGGTATTGAAGTAACCGAGATAGTGGATGTTACACCAATGCCGCATAATGGCTGCCGCCCGCCAAACAGGAGAAGGGTATAAGCATAATAAATTATTAAGAAGAATAAAAAATACTATTTTCAATGGCAAGATACAGAGGACCAAAATCAAAGATAGCCAGGAAATTCGGAGACCCCATCTTTGGTACTGATAAGTACCTGGAAAAGAAGAATTATCCACCCGGACAGCACGGGAATATGAGGAGGAGGAAGAAAACATCCGAATATGGCATCCAGTTAAAGGAAAAACAAAAAGCCAAGTATACTTACGGAGTGCTGGAGAAGCAATTCAGCAACCTCTTTGAGCGTGCATCCAGTCATAAAGGAGTAACCGGTGAAGTATTGCTGCAGTTGCTTGAATCAAGACTCGATAATGTGGTTTACCGCCTGGGGATAGCCCCTACCAGGGCAGCGGCGAGACAGATGGTGTCGCACCGCCATATAACGGTTAACGGCGAGGTGCTTAGTATACCCTCTGCAATGGTTAAGCCGGGAGATATTATCGGTGTACGCGAAAAATCCAAATCACTGGAAACAGTACTCGATTCGCTGGCTTCCAAAAGATATATGAGCTTTTCATGGCTTGAGTGGGATGATACCCAGATGGTGGGTAAGTTCATGAATGTACCGGAACGCAGTGATATTCCGGAAGATATTAAAGAACAACTTATAGTTGAATTATACTCGAAGTAATAAATTTAAGATTACATTATATGGCCATATTAGCATTCCAGAAGCCCGATAAAGTAATAATGGTTGAAGCGGACAACTATTATGGTAAGTTTGAATTCCGCCCCCTTGAACCGGGATATGGGATTACTGTAGGTAACGCCCTTAGAAGAATACTGCTTTCATCACTTGAAGGCTTTGCTATTTCAACAATTAAGATTGAGGGTGTCGACCATGAATTCTCAACAATAGCAGGTGTCTCAGAAGATGTTACAGATATAGTGCTGAACATAAAACAGGTCAGGTTCAAACAGTTAACAGAAGGAGTAGACAGCGAAAAGGCCGTTGTTAATATTACCGGCAAGAATGAATTCAAAGCCGGTGATCTGAATGATTATCTGAGCAGTTTTGAAGTATTGAACAAGGATCAGCTTATATGTTCCATGGAACCCGATGTAAAACTCCAGATGGAGATAAACATAAGCAAGGGCAGAGGTTATGTGCCGGCAGAAGAAAATCAGCCGGTGGATTCAGAATTCGGACTGATAGCTGTTGACTCAATCTTTACACCTATTAAAAATGTAAAGTATGAAGTTGAGAATTACAGGGTTGAACAGAAAACTGACTATGAAAAGCTTGTGCTTGAGATAGAAACAGATGGCTCTATACATCCGAAAGATGCTCTTAAAGAAGCGGCAAAAATACTTATATATCACTTTATGCTCTTCTCTGATGATAAAATTACTATTGACTCGGATGATAAACTTGCCAATGAAGAGTTTGACGAGGAAGTGCTGCATATGAGACAGCTGCTCAAGACAAAACTGGTCGACCTCGACCTCTCAGTAAGGGCACTCAACTGCCTTAAGGCTGCCGAAGTTGACACACTGGGTGACCTGGTCAAATTTAATAAGAATGATCTGCTTAAATTCAGAAATTTCGGAAAGAAATCACTTACAGAACTCGATGAACTCCTCGAATCTATGAATCTTTCATTCGGAATGGACGTTACCAGGTACAAATTGGATAAAGAATAATTGTAAACCGCTAAGGAGAAAGAGAAATGCGACATCGTAAAGGTTTTAACCACCTAGGAAGAACAAGTGCTCACAGGAAGGCCATGCTGTCAAATATGGCATCATCGCTGATCCTGCATAAAAGGATTACCACAACAAATGCAAAGGCGAAAGCCCTGCGTACATATGTGGAACCCCTGATAACAAAATCAAAAAATGATACCACACACTCAAGAAGGGTTGTGTTCAGCTATCTTAAAAATAAATATGCCGT
>JAWLFR010000031.1:0-21373 GCA_041685495.1 Bacteroidales bacterium | reverse complement strand
CTTAAAAATCCGGAGACAGACTACCTGCCGGAGGTCTTTACAGTGGAATTCGACCTTTATATGAATAATCATAATCACTTCCAGATTCATTTCTACGACAGGAAGAATCAGAGGGCCTCATCAGATTTCAGCGCCCTTGAAATTAACTACCAGCGTATGAGGCTGGGTCCGGCCAGCAGCTATATACCTGGTAAAGGATCAATAGAGAATGAATGGGCACACATATCCATTGCCTATACAAATGGTAAGATGAAGGCATATATAAATGAAACTCGACTGATAAACATACCTCACCTTGCTTTTGACCCTACCGGGATAAGCCTGCATGCCTACCATGCCTCGGACAAAAACCAGTTTTTCGTGAAAAATTTCAGGATAGCCGAGGGAGGAGTAAAATACTATGACCGCTTCCTGCAGGATGGCAAGATCGTTTCCAACGGTATACGTTTCGATGTGGGCAAAGCAACACTTCGTCCCGAATCGATGGGAGTGCTTAACGAGATATACACAATGCTGGAAGAACATCCTGATGTCAGTGTGAGTGTAGAGGGACATACCGACAGCGACGGCGATAATGAGCTGAACCAGAAACTCTCTGAGGACAGGGCTGAAACTGTTATGAAACAGCTTGTCTCCATGGGTATCTCAGCCGGCCGTTTAACTTCAAAGGGATTTGGCGAATCCAAACCCGTAAACACGAATGCAACACCCGAAGGTAAGGCAGAGAACCGGAGGGTTGAGTTTGTGAGAATAAATTAACTGAATAATCATAAGGAGTGGAAATTTATATCAGCCAGAATATGAGGGGGAACATTAATATTCATTAACCACATCCCTTATTAAATTTAAGTTTTAAACCTTATCTAAGATGAAATATTTAATCCATTCCCTCTTCATTTGCTGCTTTTTGCTTGGAACAGTGAACCAGGTTGCTTCAGGTCAACAGGATTGGGCCGCCCTGCATAATAAGCTTCATAGGAAAATTGAAAAAGACTACCATCAGCCACCTGATAGTGAGAGAATCCCCGAAGTATGGTATAGCTGGATTGACCAAAAAGGCGAGGATAGAAATAAGGTTCTTGAAATACTCAATCAACTTAATACTCTTCACAACAGTAACCCGGATAATGAAATATACAGTTCCTGGGTACAGAAGTTCTATGAATTACTGGAATATGCAGAACAATCAGGAACATATACGGTAAATGGTGCAAGCATAAAATTTATCTATATTGATAAATACTCCAACTGGGAAAATACATATCGTACGGTAAATAACTACGGAAGGGAAATTTATTCAAGAGCTAAAGCTAACAGTTTTAACACCTATAATCCTTATGAAAGATCACGATGCCTGATAAATTTTTCAATAGGTGACCTTGAGAGCAATAAAACAGGCGGAAGCCTGTATGCCGATCGCGACTTAAGATTTGGATATCTTGATGATGAGGGATATATGAATCTACCTGACAGAAATTTTGAAGTGGTATGTGAAAGGAGAGGAGAATTTGAACGCTTCTCAGAAGGGAGACCACGGATGACAATAGACTGGGCTATTACTTCTGTAGATTTGTTGAGGGATGAGTGCAATTGGTGGAAATTCACGGGAGAACGACAGGATGCAACAGATCTGTTAAATGAATATTATGAAGATGCCTTATGTAAAAATCCTCCTCATAAACAGAAACTGGGACATAAATATTTCAGGGACTTAATTAAAGAAACTGACGGAACTGAAAAATCAGTAGAATATAACAAAGGGTTTTATGGGACACTTTACGGAAAAGTTGAAATTGAGGAATTTGGAGTACTGAAACCGGCATCCGGTGCTGAAGTTGTTGTAAATGATTATGATGAGACATGGACTGTAACAACAGATAATGAAGGCAATTATGAAATACAGGATGTCATTTTGCATAAAGATTGTTCACCTTTTAAAATCTCAGCTGTTCATGAAGGGGAAAGAGTTGATGACACATATGAAGGACCCCTTGAAGAACCGGATAAAACCTACAGGCATAAGAAAGATCTTATAATAATACCGGAACACGAATATAACTGGTTTGGGGAAATTTCTGTTGAGTACCGCTCATTAATGGATTGTGAAAGAGATACAACAATCAGGACAGCTAAAAGGCTGATACAGGAAAATAAAGAGGTGAGGCAGACAGCTAAATTCACTTTCATGGTCAAAAACGACGGAGGTGATTACAGGGCAGTTAAGCAATTCATTATGGATGACATGAGTGCTTCAGGAACAATATCCGGTTCACATAGTTATGAATATAAATTAAATATGTCATCAAAAGACAGCAGGATCAGAGAGCATCAAAAGACCAATGGGTACGGGAACTATGATGCAGATCAAAACGATCTGGTTCTGCAGATCTTCAGTAAAGAAATCATTGATAATGCCTCAAGATATAAACAAATGGTGGAGGACATAATGAAGAATGGTTTTGATCCGGAGGCAATCGAAAAAGCAAACAAGGAAGTTGACAGGACCCTGGAAGGAGGAGAAGGTGAAACTTTTCCTGTTAAGGTAATAGTTCAAATACCGGTTACACAAACCGGTAAATGCTATTTTAAAGATTACCGGTCAAGCTGGTCTGAAAGTGAAGGGCAGGTTACTGAAAAGAATGAGAGTGATTTCAGGGATATGCCGATAATAACACCGGTTGAAGTAGAAATGGAAGGTAATTATATCAAAGGTGAAAATGGAACAGACAGGATTGAAGCCAGTTACAGCAAGACAGAACCGGTCCCTAATACAAAAAAAGGTTGTCCGCCGGTCCAAAAATCATTATCAGCATCATTTACAATGCAAATGAAAAAAATCAAATAAAAAAACAAATACTATGTCTGAAAAAGCCTTATTAATATCAGTAGGTCTTATACTGTCTGTGATGTCTGATGGACAGGTCTCATTTACTGCCGAGATGGTAAATGTTAAACAGGGACATGAAATAATATACCGTCTTAAGTCAGTCGGCGATAAGTACCGGTACGACTTCGAGGATGGCGGGATGAAGGGCACTGTAATCGTTGACCAGGAAAAAGGTAAAACAGCCATCCTGTTGCCGGATGAGAAATTTGTGCATTATACCGATATACACTCCTCCATGAGCCTGATGAATGATCCCTGCCAGGCCTTCCTTTACTCGAAATCGAGATATGAAGAAAAAAAGACCGGCAAAGAAAACATCGCAGGATTTGATTGCAACAAGAGTGAACTCTATGCCTCTGATCAGTTGGCTTTTACTGCATGGTACTCTGAAGATCTGGGCTTCCCCGTGAAACTGGTGAATGAGATGTCTGATGACACATATATGGAACTAAGGGATATTGAAAAGGGAAAGATCAGCAGTGATGTTTTTATTGTGCCCGAAGACTACACTGAAGTGGACCAGAAGATGCGGCCTGTAATACCCGAGCCACCAGCTCCGGAGTCATGGAATAGGATTGAGGTCTCAATTCCAGTGAAAGGGGAATATAAAAGAGGCGAGATTCTATCGTTTAAAATACCTGAGAGCAGGAACTATCAAATGATTCTAAACAATAAAACCGATAAGCCTGCGAAAATTGTCAGGATAGCTTTGCGGGACGGCAAAGAGCTGTCAGATGATGAGCAGGGTCCTCTCAGTTACAGGACCAAACGGCTTTACCCGGGTGAATCATTTACCAATGTATACAGCTGGACGGCAGGCGATGAAAAACTTTTCCGGGTGCACGAGGGTGTCATAAATATTGAAATTATTCCTGAAAACAGATGAACAAATAATCCGCTTATCATGAAAAAACTAATCCTCTTTTTTGTTGCCAGCCTGCTGATAATCCCGGTGTTCTCCCAGTTCACTGCAAAGATGCATTTTACCAGCATGGGGCAGGAGCGTGTATTCACAGTTTATTATACTGATGCCGCCTACCGTTACGAATTCAGTGAAAACGGCATGGAAGGTGTAATTATAGCAAAAAAAGGGTCCCCGGAAGTGATAATACTCATTCCACAGCAGAAAATGGCAATGAAGGGTTCTGCTACCGATCCTATGAATATAGGCAATGATCCTGTTGCTCCATACAACCAGTACCGTAATCAGGGAATAACAAAAATAGAGGGTGAGGAACGTGTAAATGGTATCGCGTGTACCCGTTCAGGATTATATAATAAGGATAAGCCTGACCAGAAAATGTATACAGTATGGACATCTGATAAGTACGATTTCCCTGTTAAGCTGATAAACCATACAGGCGAATCGGGTGATACGGGCATGGAACTTAAGGACATACAAGCCTGGAATCCCGATGCAAAAAGCTTTGAGATACCCGCAGGCTACCAGGTGATGGGTATACCGAAGATGTGAACAACCCATGAAAACCAAACAAATGAAAATATTTTGTTTAACAGGAAGTGTGTCACCGCATTGCTGATACTAACCGGATTATTCATGTCAACAAACCTTTTTCCGCGGGTGCCGATATCAACCATCGTGATGAAATTACCATGATTATCTTAAGCGGCAATCTTCCTTTCAATATTAATTCATTAAATTAGGGGCAAATAAAACCACTCCCCATGAAAAAACTATTGCCCCTTATTTTAATGCTGGCTCTTTTTTGTCAGGCACCCGCTCAAAAACCTGACAGCAGGCTGAAAGGAATTGAAAAAGAATTTGAAAAAGTACTCGAAACCTTTAAAGTTGCCGGATTTGCCGTTGCGATAGTTGAAAAGGATAAGATTATTTTCTCTGAAGGTTTTGGCTACCGCGATTATGAAAACAAAATTCCTGCGGATGCAAATACCCTTTTTGCAATCGGCTCTTGTTCCAAGGCATTTACAAGCTCGCTTATAGGGATGCTTGAGAATGAGGATAAACTATCGCTTGATAAAAGTCCTTCAGATTATATCCCGGGCTTCAGGTTCTCAAGCGATGAAATGAACAGCTCAGTTACCATCAAGTATCTGATGAGCCATAGCACAGGCCTTCCAAGGCATGATTTCTCATGGTACTACTTTCCGGCTGAATCGAAAAAAAGCATGCTGATGAGAGTGGCCCACCAGGAGCCTTTCGCCGGAGTAAGGGAGCAATTTTACTATAATAACTTCATGTTTCTGGCACAGGGAGTAATAGTTGAAGAAATAACAGGTAAAAGTTGGGAAGACAATGTCAGGGAAAGAATATTCAATCCCCTTGGAATGAAGCGCTCCAACCTGTCGATTGATGAACTTGAAAAAAGTGATAACGCTGCATATGCCTATCAGCTGAAAGACAGTACAAAGATAGAAAAGATGGATTATTACCGCATAGCAAAAATGGCTCCGGCCGGCAGCATAAACAGCAGCGTTAATGAAATGTCAGAGTGGCTTATTACATGGATAAACGGAGGGAAGCACATGGATAAAGAGGTAATCCCTTCAGGCTTCGTTAATGAAGCCATATCATCCCACATGGTCGTATCAGCAGCTCTTCCCGGTAAGGACAGACCTGGACTGTTTCTTAATAATTATGGTTATGGTTGGTTTATAAGCTCATATAAAGGCCATTACAAGGTGGAGCATGGAGGCAATATTGATGGCTTTTCAGCCAGCACCTGCTTTTTTCCGGGCGACAGCATAGGGATTGTTGTCCTGACCAACCAGAATGCCTCGCCGGTTCCTTCGGTAGTGCGTCACATTATATCGGACAGAATGCTTGAGGTGGACAGGGACAACTGGATTGAAATAGCTAAAAAACAAATTGATGACGCAAGGCAGGCACAGGCCAAAGCACAATCATCAGCTGATTCTTTAAGGAAGGAAGGGACAAAACCGTCACATCAGTTAAATGAGTATACCGGAACATTCACAAACAAAGGCTATGGCTCATTTGATCTTGAGCTTGTTAATGATTCACTCTATGCCATATTCCCTCGTATAAAATACTGGCTGAAACACTATCATTATGACGTGTTTATTCCACTTGAAGTAACTGATAAGGGGATTGACAAAAACCAGACACAGCTTAAGATAAACTTTTCAACCGGTGATAACGGTGATATCACAGGTTTTTATATTAAGATGGAACCTGCACTTGACCCCCTGTTTTTTAAACGCACACCCGAAATTGTTGAGGTAGATAAGGAAACACTGGAATCATTTACCGGCGATTACGACCTTATGGGTACTACGGTTAAGGTCTATATCAAAGGTGATAACAAATTGTTTGTCCTGGTCCCGGGCCAACCTGAATATGAACTGATACCGGTTGGAGATAATAAATTCAATATAAAGATACTTGACGGATACAGTGTTCAGTTTGTAAAAGAAAACAATAAGACTACCGGCCTGAAGTTTATTCAGCCAAACGGCGTGTTTGCTGCAGATAAAAAATAAAAAATATTATTAAACAGACGCTAACCGCTGCTACCTGGGACGGGATAAACGATAACTTTCTGACTGAGCTGGCAGGTGATGTGCAGGAATTCCAGACAGCCGGTACAACAGAAACACAGGCTACTCTGATAGGTATAAGCCATACCGGATCATATACATCATTTAATGCAGCCGGAGAGTGGGAGTTCACAAATAATTACAGCTATGTAAGCACCGATTATCCTGACAGCACCATAAAGATACTCCTGCAGCTGCACTACAGGTAGCTGAAAATCAATGAAACAGGCCTTCGGTGGGGATAAGGAAAATATATTCCGGTTTTTTTTGTATATTGTTTTTTATACCCGGGTGATATGAAATAAACCGCTTATGCTGTCATCCTTTTTAAAAAACAAACATGAAAATACTTATTATCGGAAGATGGGGGAAAACCCATGCACTGGCAAAAGCCCTGGCAAAAAGCAGGGATGCGGAATTATATTCCTTTATGGACAGGAATAACAGCGGCATAGCAGAGCTATCGGCCGGGTACAGGATTGGGGATATAACAGATATACCTGCCATAGAAAAATATGTGCAGGAAGAAGGAATAGAGATGATACTGGTAGTACCGGAGATGTCTCTTCAACAGGAAGTAACAACTTACTTTAATAATAAAGGCATTCCCTCCATCGGACCCTCAGAATTTTGCGCAAGGCTTGAAACGGACAAGGGATTCACGCGTAAGCTTATGAAAGAAAACAATATAGACGGGTCTCCGGGATTTAAGGTCTTTTTTGATAAAAGGGAAGCTGTTTATTTCATACGTAATTACCCCGGACCGGTGGCAGTAAAGCCGGCAGGTGTTACCTCGGGCGACGGTGTTAAGGTTATGGGAATACAGCTGGCAGATAAAGATGATGCTGTTGCCTACGCCGAAGAAATCTTTGATAAGGCAATAGGCGGCATCCCTTCTGTTATCATAGAAGAAAAGATAGAGGGCGAAGAATATACCATACAGATGCTGAGCGATGGCAAAACAGTGCTGACAATGCCGGCTGTAAGAGATTATAAACTGCTGGAAGAGGGCGATGCCGGACTTAACACACCGGGAATGGGCTCCTGCTCCTACCCTGACCACCTGCTGCCATTTCTTAGCAGGGAGAATTTTGATAAAAGTGTTGAAATGGTTGAAAAAATACTTGATGTGCTCAGGGAGAAGCACGGGGAGAAATATAAGGGTTTCCTGTCAGGACAGTATATGCTTACAAGAGACGGTATAAAGTTGGTTGAGATAAATGTCAGGCCCGGCGACTCCGAGATACTTAACATCACACCCATCCTGAAAACAGATTTCCTGGAAATATGTAAGGCCTTAGCAGAGGAAAGACTTGATGAGATTGAACCCGAGTTCGAGAATAAAGCCACAGTGTGCAAATATGTTGTTCCCGAAGGCTTTCCCACGCCCTCGGGTCATTTTAAGCTTAAGATAGACCATGACTGCCTGAATAAAACAGGCGCCCACCTTTTTCAATCCTGCTTCGAGGTGCAGGAAAATGTCTTTGAGCCCAGTCCCCGACTCTTTGCGCTTACAGGTGTGGGCGATTGCCTGGAGTCAGCATACGACCAGTGCGAAAAAGCCATTTCCTGTATTAAGGGGGATAAAATATTCCACCGGAAAGATATAGGAACACCTGAGCTGGCATCACAGTATGAAAAATATAAGCTGCTGCCGGATGAAGAGCTATAAGAGCTTAAGCGGAAGCCAGGAAAATTAAAAGAAACATAATATGATCATTACAAACCCTCAGGGAGACGATTATTTAAAGATACATGAACTTACAGGCAAACTTGAAGGGCTGGTGCAGCACCCTGTGCATTTCTACAGTATCATATGCAGGTATTTTGGCAACTCGGTCTTCATAGTTAAAGAAAAGGATGAAATAGTTGGCTTCACATGGGGCTTTATCTCCCAGGATGATAAAGATATTTTCTTCCTCTGGCAGATAGGGCTTGACAAGAAGTACAGGGGGAGAAAGCTGGCGCAAAAGCTTGTGGGCAGGCTGATGGATTTCGCAAGAGATAATAATTGCAAAAAAATACATGCCACGGTTGAAACAGGCAATACCCCCTCTGCCAGGATGTTCGAAAAAATGAATTTTAGAAATGCCAGTCACGGCAATACCATAATCGAAAACGGGAAAAAAGCCATGGTCAACTATTATGGCAGCGGAACAAACCAGATACTTTATGAATATGTATTATAGAACCCGGGCATACCTGCTGTTATGATCATCTTTTTTATTTTATTTTTACCATATGGCATAACGGGTATACCCGGCATGATACCCTCATATCCCCACAAGTTTTCCAGTCCTGCCCCGGATATATCATAGCCCGGCTGCTCCCCGCCCTGTCTCATCTCAGCATTATTAGCAACAGCCTGCACGGGAACTGTGAAAATAATTCCCCAATGCATGTAAAAAATTGCACAATCAATGTCCCGTCCGCCAGTGGCAGCTTTTGCCTTATCCCCTGTACTCTCGCCTGTTTAATGACCAGAGAGCTGCAAATGCTTTCTTTGGCATATTTTTTTACTACATAAACATACGAACCAAAAAAATCGGAAATATGAAAACAAAACCAAACAGAACAATTTTTAAAAAAACAGCTGATACCATCTTTGTGATGCTTATATCCGTAGCACTGGTCTTTATGACAGCTGCATGTGGCAGCGGTAACCAGGAAGAAAAGGAAGAAACCATCACTGAAGAAGATGTAGTACAGGAGATGGGTGAAGCTGCAGGTACTACGGCAGCATTCCTGGAAGGAGAAAAAGACGAGGTGCTAAATAAGCTGAATGAGAAAGCCGCGGAGATGGAAAACAGGATCGCAGAACTGAAAGTGAAATATGAATCAGCCAGCGATGAAACAAAAGAGGAGCTTGAAGAACAAATTGAAACAATGGAGAACAGGCTCGAGACCTTTAATGAAAAGATAGAAAACATCAACGATTCTGCAGGGGATGCATGGAAAGATTTTAAAGAAGGTACAGCCAAAGCCATGAATGACCTGGAGAAATCCATAGAGGAAGCTGAGAAGGAATTTGAAAACAAGGATATCCCATAAGCCGGAACTGCGGTTATGTCACCGGAGCCGGTGCAATGAACTATCCATCATTAATTAATAATTTATAAATCAAAAAAATACAGATATGAAAATGGTAAAAGTAATTGAAGTAATTGCATCATCAGATAAAGGATTCGATGATGCCACACGTAATGCAGTAAAAGAAGCATCAAAAACAGTTAAGAATATCAAATCAGTGTATGTCAAGCATATGAATGCCAATGTTGAAAATAATAATATTGTATCATATGCTGTGAATGCAAAAATATCATTCGAAATAGACAAGTAAAGGATGCCCGGGAAATGCCGTAGCAGCGTTGCCCTGACATCGTCTTTGTGATAACTGATATGGTATACTCAGAAGATGACGAAGCGGCAGCGCCGTGGCAGGACCTTAATAAATATTTTGAGCCAATGAAACAAAGCCTGAAAAAACTCAGGGCTTATTCTGTTGAAGCAATGGATGGCCCAAAGGGGAAGGTACGGGACTTCCTTTTCGACGAAGATCGCTGGGTAATCCGCTGTCTCGAAGCGGATTACGGCCGGCTCTTAGGCAAAAAAAAGGTCCTGATCCCAAAAACATTCATGCAGGTGCCGGATACCTATAATGAGAAGTTTCCTGTTAACCTTGAAGGAAAAGATATAGAAGCCTGTCCGGGTCTGGATGAAAAAGTACCGGCATCCAGGGCCTATGAAGCAGAGCTGAACAGGCATCTTGGAATAGATAATTACTGGATGTATGACTTCAGCGGTATGGGAAGCTCAATGCTCTATCCTCCGAGGCCCCTGAAGATACCACCAAAAGTAGTCAGTGAAAAGAACCTGGAAACCAGCCTGCGCAGCTTCGATGAGGTTAAGGGATACCGGATAAAAGCTATTGACGGCATAATGGGGCATATCGATGATATTATTGTGGACGATAAAGACTGGCAGATAATATATATAATTGCAGACACAAGCAACTGGCTGCCATGGAGCAAGAAAGTGATGCTGCCTCTCGATTTCCTTGAGGATATAAGCTATATTGAGCAACAGGTAAGGATTGAACTGAAAAAGGAAATAATTAAGAATGCCCCTGAATATGACAGTAGCCGTCCCCCCGAAATACAGGCAGAAAGAGCAGTGTATGAGTATTTAACCATGCTTATGCTGGACAAAATGGAGGAAGAGAATTAGTGAATCCGGGAAATCAGAATCATAAATAACTGAAAACCATTATATAGCTGAAACTATTATGCAAATAAATAAGAACGAAGACAATTCAGGATTGATAAATGCGAAAAAGTTCAGGGAACTGGCATCTGTCCATGCCCCTCATTGCATCACAATTATAATACCCACATCCCGCGCAGGCGAGGAAGTTGACAGCAGACAGCTGCAAAAAAGGTACAAGAACAGCCTGAAAGAACTAAGGAATATATGTGCGGAGAAAGGGCTTAAAAATAAAGAGATAGTGAGATACCTTGAGCCCCTGGAATCACTGCTGGAAGATGTACATTTCTGGAGGAACCAGTCCGACGGCCTGGCTGTCTTCATGCATGACGATATAATGGAATGCTTTACCCTGCCCGGCGAGTATAATGAAACAATATACCTTGCAGATCATTTTTACCTGGTGCCCATAATCCCCCTGTTCAATGATGACGGTATATTTTACCTGCTCAGCCTCAGCCTCCGTAATGTGAAATTTTTTGAAGGCTCCCGTCATGATATAACAGAGATAATGATAGACGATCTGGTTCCGGGCAGACTTGAAGATGCCGTGGGCTATGATTACGAGGAGCGTTCATTGCAGCACCGCAGCGGCCAGGAGGGAGACGGTACGGCAATGTATCACGGTCAGGGGTCAGGTAAAGACGATAAAAAGGATGAGATAAAAAAATTTTTCAGGGCGGTGGACAAAGGACTGATGAATATACTGAACGAGGAGGATGCACCACTGGTGCTGGCCTGCGTAGACCACTATTACCCCGTCTACCGTGAAGTCACGAATTATAACAATCTCTTTGATGAATATATAAGTGGTAATCCCGATGAAGAAGATCCCATCCTGCTGCATGAGAAAGCATGGATGATACTGGAGAAGCACTTCAGGAAGCAAAGGGAGATAAAGACAAAAAATTACCTCGACAACTCATCGGGAGATAAAACATCGGCTGACCCTGAAAAGATAATACCTGCATCAGTGGATGGTCGTATTGATACACTTTTTCTGCAAAAGGACAGCGACCAGTACGGATATTATGACCCAAAAAACAGGGAGATAATAGAACATGACGAGAGTGATGCCCGCGTTTCCCTGTATAACCTGGCAGCTATGAACACACTGAAAAACGGTGGCCAGGTATATCTCTCCTCTCCGGATGAAATGCCTGAGGCCAGCACAGAGATAAACGCCCTTTTCAGGTATTGATTGAATACTATTTTTTTACAAGCTCAATCCTGTTATTAAAAGCACGGCCCATTACGGTATTATTATCGGCTATGGGATCTTTCTCCCCGTAGCCGTTATAAACCATCCTCAGGCTGTCAATGCCCTCTTCCAGCAGCGCATTATAAATAGTCTCAGCCCTCTTTCGCGACAGTTCAAGGTTCTCATCGCGTGGACCGATATTATCTGTATAGGCATCAATGCTTATCCCCATGGAAGGGACAGTTTTCAGAGCACTGGCTATCATGTCAATAATGTCGTCACAATCACTTGTCAGCTCACACTCATTGCGCTTGAAATTGAAGTATAACACTGACTTGCCTATTTCACGAAGATCTTTCAGCAGGTCTTCATCCCTTATCTCCGACTTCAGCTCTCCCCTCTCAATAAGGTTGAGCGTATAATAAAAGTCCTCGGCAAACAGGTCAACATAAATGCGCCTGTTATTATGATGTAAGATCATGTACAGCTGATTCTTCCCGTCGCCGTAAATCTCGGCATTCAGCTTGTCTCCTGTCTCCTCGAACCTTTTGAGGATGATATTGGGATCAATGGAATCATCAGATTCATAATAATAATATGACACCTGTCCCTCAACAAGATAGTTTTCACCATTGATATCACAGAAGCGATAGGCCCCGAAATCCCTCTTTTCATGGTCATAAAGGGTGAAACCGGGGATGGTACCGAAAATAAGATGCTCATCAGCCTGTTCCACTTCCTGTGCCTGGATGAAAGATAATGATCCCAGTAATAATAAAACTAATGGCAGATTTCTCATGGCAGTGAATTTTAAAATTGCTTCACATAAGTTACACAATAAACTGCCTCAAAGCAAATTTTTTACCTGCTCATAACTACCGCCACCGAGTTTATATGCCCGCCCATCGGGGGATTCATCTTCCTTATACGAACCGTAGCTTTTTGCACGCCGTCCACCCTTGTATATATGGAATCAAGTATTCGCCCGGCAATATTCTCCAGCAGGTTTGATTTCTTCTCCATCTCCTGCTTAACTATCCTGAAGGCAACCTGGTAATCGACGGTGTCCTCCAGCTTATCCGTCCTGGAGGCTTTATCAAGATCAGCTTCAATAGAAAGATCTATCAGGAACTTATTGCCCACTATCTGCTCTTCCTTGAAATGACCGTGGAATGCATAGAACTCCATGTTCTCTATCTCTATCGTGGCCATGATTATTATTTTAATGAATCAATAAAAGGCTAAAATTATCACTTAAGTGAATAAATAAAAAAAATATCGCAAATTCATCCTATTTTTGTAGCTCAAAACAAGATCCGTAATGAACGATAAGAATAACAGTACAGGTAAGGAGACAGCTGACTCATCATCCCTTAATTTCATAGAACAGATAATACAGGAGGATGTGCGCGCCGGAAAGAATCATGGCCGTGTGCATACACGTTTTCCGCCCGAGCCCAACGGATACCTCCATATAGGACATGCAAAGGCCATATGCCTTGATTTTGGTGCTGCCGAAAAGTTCGGGGGCAAATGCAATCTCAGGTTCGACGATACCAACCCCATGAAAGAGGAAACAGAGTATGTGGACTCCATAAAGGAAGATATACACTGGCTGGGTTTCGACTGGGAAGACAGGGAATTTTACGCCTCCGATTATTTTGACAGGCTCTATGATTTTGCCGTGGATCTTATCCAAAGGGGCCTGGCATATGTCGATGATCAGAGCTCTGAACAGATAGCCGCACAGAAAGGAACACCCACAAAACCCGGTACTGAAAGTCCGTTCAGGAACCGCAGCGTGGAGGAAAACCTTGACCTTTTCACCAGGATGAAGTCCGGTGAATTCAGTGAAGGCACTCACGTCCTCAGGGCCAAAATCGATATGGCCTCTCCCAATATGCATATGCGCGACCCTGTTATTTATCGTGTTGTTAACCGTGCTCATCACCGCACAGGTAATAAATGGCATGTCTATCCAATGTACGATTTTGCACATGGCCAGAGCGACTATTTTGAAGGGATAACACATTCACTCTGCACCCTGGAGTTTGAGGTGCACAGGCCGCTGTACGACTGGCTGGTAGACAGGCTCAGGACAGATGATTACCGTCCACGCCAGATAGAGTTCAACCGCCTCAACCTTACCTATACCGTAATGAGTAAAAGAAAACTGCAGGAGCTGGTTGAGGAAAAGCTTGTCGACGGCTGGGACGATCCGCGTATGCCTACCATATCCGGACTAAGACGCAGGGGCTACACCCCGGAGTCAATACGCAATTTCGTTAAGACCATAGGGTATACCAAGGTAGAGGCCATCAATGATTTTGCACTGCTGGAGCATGCCGTGCGTGACGACCTCAACATAAAAGCACCACGCGTGTTTGCCGTGCTCAATCCTGTAAAACTCATTATCACCAACTACCCTGAAGACAGGGTTGAAGAGATGGAGCTAATAAACAATCCCGAGGACGAAGCCATGGGAAGCCGCAGGGTGCCCTTCAGCAGGGAGCTGTTTATCGAAAGGGATGACTTTATGGAAGATCCGCCCCGTAAGTTTTTCCGTCTTGGTCCCGACCGGGAAGTAAGGCTGAAAGGGGCTTATATCATCAGATGCACAGATTTTGTTAAAGATCCTGATAGCGGACAGGTCACTGAAATACACTGCACATATGACCCCGACACCAAAAGCGGCGGTACGGCAGCCGGCAGGAAAGTGAAAGGCACACTGCACTGGGTCTCGGCCCCCCATGCCTTTGATGCCGAAGTAAGGCTGTATGACAGGCTTTTCAATAATGAAGACCCGATGGGACAGAAGGGGCATGACTTCAAGGATTTCCTTAACCCGGACTCCCTGCAGGTATTAAAGAACTGCAAGCTTGAGCCCTCGCTGTCAGAGGCAAAGCCGGGAGAAAAATTCCAGTTCCAGCGCCTGGGCTATTTCTGTGTCGACAAGGACTCCGCACCGGGCAAGCCCGTATTTAACCGCACAGTGCCGCTGAGGGACACCTGGGGCAGGATGGCAAAAAAATAGTGCCTGCTCTTGATACTGAAATAAAAGTGTTTTACATTTGCAAACTGAATAAAATTGCTTCGTGGTGTAATTGGCAACACGTCTGACTCTGAATCAGAAGAGTCCAGGTTCGAGCCCTGGCGAAGCAACAAAAGCCCCGCATAAAGCGGGGTTTTTTTGGTTTGAAACCAGGAAAAAACAAATCTATTATCATTCCCTGAGGGGGAACAAATATTTGAATTTCAGCTCAAAAACAGTATTTTTGGTATAAACACCAACCCAGCCTGAAACATGTCAAAGATTTTCTCTGTCCTTATTATAATTATCGCTCTGACCTTAGCCTGCAACAGTAATCAGGAAAGTGATGTCATTACCCTTAATGATGACGGTGTGCCTGTTATTTCTATCGAAAGAATCACCAAAACAGGTGAGATGAAATTCACTGACCTTGTTACTGACTTTGAAATCATCAGGCTTGAAACCAGTGAGGAATGCCTTATAGACTATATAGCCCGCAGTTACGTGTCTGATAAATATATTATTATTTCAACTGTCTGGAATGGCATTCTCCTGTTCTCAAGAGATGGCAGCTTTGTGAGGACTATTGCCCTGCACGGAAACGGGCCGGGTGAAGTAAGCGACCCTAACAGAAATATTGAGCTCGATGAATTTAATAATAAGCTGTATGTAACAAATCAGATGAGTCTGACTCCGGAATTATTATGCCTTAATATCGAAAAGGGTGGGTATGAAAACATTCCGATGGCAACGGATAATCGCCTGAGAAACATGTATGTTTCAAATGACTCAATCTTAACAATATCAACAATGCCGGCAATATCAGATGCTTCTGATAATCCGGTTTTTGCACAGACGACCTCTGGCAGCTTACTCTGGAAAATAAAACATACAAACAGGAACGGAGCCACTAATGGAGAGTTGACCAGGGTGGGTGATCAACTGTTTTTCAATTACATTTGGGGTGACGACACTCTTTTCATTCTGGATAATGAGGAGTTAATTCCACACACAATTTTTTACAGCGACAGACATAATTACCTGCCCCATATCCAGGAATCCCCCGGTGATATAACTTCCGGATTTCGGGTACTGAATGATGAATTTATTTCCGGTTCCTATTCAATTCTCACAGGATTCAGTAAACAGAATAATAGTAACAGAGAGAGACCCGAATTCGAATCCGGAAAGAGATTTATTTATAATATGAAGAAAAAGGAAGCCTTTATTATTGACAGGATCGAAGATGACATCCTGGGATCTGGTAAAGGTTTCAGCCAACCTCAGAAAAACGGAATATTTGCTATCCATTTTACACCTGTCGAGATCCTTAAGCTGGCTGAAAGAATTAAAAATGACTCCAATGTAAGCGATGAAATTTCTGAAAGACTCCTTGATCTTAGCAGCAGGATAAATGAGGATGATAACCCTGTAATGCTTATCGGTAAAATGAAATAGTATCCTTCTCAAAAACCTGAACCTTCTCTGTGAAAAATACTGTCGAAAATCTGCTTGCTTATTACTTCCAAATTTTGTTGGGTTTTGTTTTCCTTTAAATTATTGAGCAAGCTTTGTTAAATATCCCGATATCTCCGTTGAACTCGGCCTTGGAGGGTTATCTATGATTTTACCATCGGGATCAACAATTGCATAGCTGGGATATCCATCTACTTTAAAAAACTCTTTGAGATAATTTAATTCATCCGAACTAAGCAAATAATGCTCTCCCGGCATTTGTTCTGTCTTTAAGTAGCTTTCCCAGGACTCCTGATCTGATTCACAACATAGATACAAAAAGATTATATTATCATCCTTGAATTCATTCTGCAAGGATCTGCTGAATGGCATCTCCAGTTTGCAGGGACCACACCATGTTGCCCAGAAGTCAACATAAACATATTTCCCAGAATATTTATTTAAAAGACTGTCATAGAACTCCTGTTGATCGCTCGTTGTTATTCTGTCACGAATTGAAGATTCAGCATTTAAAGATTGTTGTTTCCCGGCCTCCATTCGCCTGTACATTAATCTCAGTATATCATAAATCTCATTATGCATAATAAGAGAATTGATCGTTTGCCATGTTGAATCCTCAATAATGGTATATGATCCTTTGATGGAACTTTCACTGATCGCCTGTGAAAGGATAATATCCCGGCCATAACCTTCCGGAAATTTACTCAATGAATCCAGGACATAGGAAACAATATACTTCCGGACAATTTTACTTGTAAAGTCCCTTTTCTCATTCCATAGTGACTTATAGCTTTCGGATTCTACAGCAATCGTATCTCCTGTCCATGCACTTGTAAGCACATCAATTTCTTCAGATGTCAGTTCACTGTTATTCCTGAAATATTCTGTTGCACTGGTTTTGTCAGCATAAGCCGTTCTGATAATAGCATCTTTAAGATTTGCAATATAATCGATGAAATTCCTGCTGCAGGAAGCTGCAGGGTTGTTTACCGGGAAGTCAGTAAGTATGTCTTTATAAAAACTTTCAGGAAGATTTGTTCTCTTTTGATAAGAATTATCAGATCCGGTATAACCATAACTTACCATCCTTGCCCATGCCACTTCATATTTTACCTCATTGAGAAAAAGATCTCTTATTTCATTGCTGATAATATTACTATCACAATAATTCTCAACAAAAATTTCCTTGTCATGCTTTAAGGTATCAAGAAAAGAACAATATGCCTTATAATCCAGGGTGTCGGCATTCGGACTGCTGAGCCTTCGTCTTTCTCCATCCTTCTCCCTGAAATTATAGGCAAGACTGAACCGCAATTCTGCAAACTGATCATTGAGACAATTATCACAATTCTTAAATTCCATTTCTCCTGATGACAGATCCATGTTTATTTCCAGGGTATCTCCCGGTCTGGTATACAGGTACCTGTAATTGTTCCCCAGTTGAAGAAGAGTTGTCATTGATGGATGAATCACTTCATAGGAAATAATGAATCTGCCTGTGGCATCTATATTTATTATATTTCTGTTTACCAACCGTGTAATAATATCAAAACAGGTAATACTCCCTGTTTTTACTGAGCCGTCATAATTGACAATCTTACCACTTATCACAACCTGGCCAGGGCTAATAAACTCTTTTACCACTTTTCTATTACCTGTTGAATCAGCACAGGATGCAAGTAAAACGACAGATAATAGTAATTGGAATACAACTGATAACTTCATAATATAATTATTGGCATTGATAGTTACTAAGTTAATAATATAATTACACCGTGAAAACAGCAAGCTCATTAATATACACAGGATAATACAATGTATTGCCGGACTGTTCTATCCTGGTGAAAGCGCGGTAGATGTTTTAATGCAATAAGTTACCCTATTTGGTAATATGTTTATATCTTTGCTTCGGTATGCGGATAATAAAAACAGGAACACTTCAGGAATATTACCAGGCACCCGGATATAGAAGTGCCCAAAAGGCTTTGAAGGCCTGGATTTATGAAGTGAAGTACTCTGACTGGAATAATTCGGCTGAATTGAAGTTGAAATATAAGAATGCCAGTATAATCAGTTCCAAAAGGGTTGTTTTTAATATAAAGGGGAATGAATACCGTTTAATAACAGATGTAGAGTATAAAATGAAAATTGTATTTGTTATATGGTTCGGAACCCATAAGGAATATAACAAAATTGATGCGAAGGAGGTGAAATATGAATCTTAAAATAATTAAAACAGAAAAGGACTACAAAGCTGCAGTTGGGAGGATTTACGAACTGATAAACTCTGAGCCGGAACAGATAGATCCTGACTCTTCGAAGGGTGAGGAACTTGAGTTGCTCTCTATCCTGGTTGAGCGTTATGAAGACGAGCAATTTCCAAAAATTGCGCCTGAGCCTGTTGATGCAATCAGGTTCAGAATGGATCAGATGAATCTAAAGCAGAAGGACATTGCTCCTCTTTTTGGGGGAGAAACAAGGGTCTCAGAGATTCTTAAAGGCAAACGCCAGCTTACACTCAAAATGATAGTTATGTTAAACCGCTACCTTGATATCCCTCTTGAATCATTAATCAGTGGTAACAAAACTTACAAGCTGGATCCTTCCAGGAAAAAGAAAATTATGACGGTGCCGGTGATAAGAGATTTTCTTAAAAGGAAAAATTCAGCTGTTTTATAAGCATCGTAGATTAAAATAACCTGTTCCTGATAATATTTAAATTTATTATATCTAAGATTGTTCTTTCAAAAACTATTAGCCTGACTTCGGAGATTAGATATTCTACCTGTTATGGAGTATAGTAAATAAAATATTTTGTACATTTGATTAAAAGCTTAGAAATGAAGCACAAGCCAATTAGTAATGTAATAAAGTCTGCTGCAGTTAAATATATTAACGATGCAGAGGTGATGCTGTTTGGCTCAAGAGCGACTGGAAAAGCTGATGAGGAAAGCGATTACGATATCCTGATTATTACATCAAAGAATTTGACCGTTGAAAATAAAATATCTTTAAGGACGAAAATCAGGAAAGAACTTCTGGGGAAAGGAATAAGATCTGATATAATAATTCAGAATACCAAAGAGTTAGAAGAAAAGAAGAGATTACCAGGGCATTTAATACGCAATATTCTCAAGGACGCTATTATCTTATGAACCGGGAAAAAGAAGAATATATCAGAAACTGGTTGTACAGAGCAAGAGAGGACATTGCAGTAATGGAAAAGCTCGGAGAATCAGGTATCGGGTTCTATACCAGCACAATTTGTTTTCATGCTCAGCAAGCAGTTGAAAAATATCTGAAATCATTTCTGATTTTTAATGATGTTGATTTTCCAAGAACACATGATGTTGATTTCCTGCTTGATGAATGCCGGAAAATCGATAAGACTAATTTCCGGTTTGATTTCAAAAATCTGACGGAATTTGGAGTGTCTGTAAGATATCCTGATGACTTCTATGTGCCTGGAGTAAAAGAAACAGAAGAGTACTATAAAATAGCAATTTCTGTGAAAAATACTGTCGAAAATCTACTTGGCATTCAATAATAATCATTTAAATAAATGTTGGTGCAATTACAGTGCTGGGCTCCATTATTATTTGATACCCGGCAGGGTCGGTAAGATATGCAAATACATATTTTTATGGAGAAGGATGAAAAAATACGGTATGTAATAAAAGTCACGGGCAGGGTCCAGGGCGTAGGGTTCAGGTACAGCACTCTCAGCGAGGCAAGGAAACTCGGACTGACAGGACATGTCAAAAATATGCCCGATGGCAGCGTGGAGATTGAAGCTGAAGGGTCGAAAGACCTGCTTGATGCCCTTGTAGAATGGTGCCGCAAAGGACCGGGACTGAGCAGGGTTGATTCAGTTATTGTTGACCCCCTACCTCCTGCCGGGTATAATGAATTCCGGATAAAGTATTAAGAACCCGGAAAGGCGCCCGTTATCAACCTTAACACCTCTGTATTGAATAAAATTCCAGATTCATTTGTCTAATAAGTAAATCAAAAATATACCGTTATGAAAAAAATCATTCAACATTCCGGTTATTACGCAATATTGATTCTGTTTCTTTTAATACCAGTAAACTGCTTCCCGCAGGATTATATCGAAAACCCGGAACTGGACCGGCAGGTGAGAGAATTCCTTGATGAGTCCAGACACAGCTGGCGCGACATGAATGTACCTGCAATAGATGGTCAGCTGCTTTATGATATCATTATCGATAAAGGCTATACCCGGGCACTTGAAATCGGAACCTCAACCGGTCATTCGGCTATATGGATAGCATGGGCCCTGAGCAAAACAGGCGGTAAGCTGATTACTGTTGAATTAGATGAAAACAGGTATAATGAGGCCCTGGAAAATTTTAAAAAGGCAGGCCTGGAAAAATACATCGACGCCCGTCTTGCCGATGCACATGAACTGGTTCCGGAACTGAAAGGACCCTTTGATTTTGTCTTTAGCGATGCCGACAAGAACTGGTATAAGAACTACTTCAAGGCGGTTGACCCGAAGCTCAGGGTGGGAGGGTGCTTTACCGCCCATAACGTATCAGAACGCTATTCAAGGTACAGAAGCGGTCAGTCTGAGTTCCTCGAATATGTCAGAAGTCTTAGTAATTATGAAACCACTGTCAACAATAAGGGAAGCGGTGTATCTGTAAGTTTCAAAATAGCCGAATAAATCCTTATATTACGCTTATATGACAGAGAACGGTCTTAAAAGAACACTGGGACTTTTCCCCGCCACAAATATTGTTATAGCCAATATGATAGGGGCGGGTATTTTTACTACATCCGGACTCCTCATGGCTGACCTGGGATCACCCGTACTGCTTATTGCACTCTGGGCGGTGGGTGGTGTAATTGCTCTCTGCGGTGCCCTGTCCTACGGGGAGCTGGGAGCCAATTTTCCTGAAGCAGGTGGCGAATACATGTTCCTGTCGCGTATCTTCCACCCCTCACTGGG
>JAWLFR010000030.1:0-21451 GCA_041685495.1 Bacteroidales bacterium | reverse complement strand
ACCCTTAATACCCTGCCTTCAAAATCCATCATCTCTCCAACTACCGAACCTTTTACGATAATAATAAGTTTATCATAATAATCACCCTCGAAAGCAATCGCATCGCCTTTATTGTACTTTCTGACCTGATGATGCACCTTTCGTATAATTTTACCAATCTTTTTCCTGCTAAGGTTCCTGAATAAATAATTCTCCGCCAGCACATCGGTATAATTAAGAAAACAATAGCTGCATTCATCATTACATGGAGGTATAAGGTATTCTTCCTGGGATTCTTCCTCGTATTTCTCGTGAGATTTATCGTGAGATTCTAAATTTTGTAACATATGATACATTTTGCCGACAAAATTACATTTATTTTTGTAATGTAAAATTTAAATGATGGAAAGAGAAATTGTAAAAATAGACGAGGAATTATGCAATGGCTGTGGTGAATGTGTGCCAGGATGCCATGAAGGTGCTCTCCAGATAATTGACGGCAAGGCAAGGCTGGTATCAGATCTTATGTGTGACGGGCTTGGAGCCTGTCTTGGTCATTGTCCGGAAGGAGCAATAAGCATCGAAAAAAGGGAGGCTGAGCCATATGATGAAGTGAAAGTAATGGAATTAATGACTGCCAAAGGAAAGAACACCATTATTGCACATATGAAGCATCTAAAAGATCATAATGAGCATGGTTTCCTTGATGAGGCAATTATGTATTTGAAAAACAACTCAGGAGATTTGGATTTTGATGTTCCCGAGATTATCCGTGAAATAGAAAATCACGGTCAACGTGCAGGTCACGCAGAGAAGCATACCAATATCATATCCAAACCCACCAACGCCGTAACTATACATGCCGGTCACGGAGGTAATGGAAGTTCGTGTCCGGGTTCACAATCTGTCAGCTTCCAGGGCATTGCTGCCAGGGATCTGGAGCCTGCAACAGAAGCTGTCCCAACTGCTCTCAGCCATTGGCCCGTACAGATGCACCTTATAAATCCTGCTGCATCCCATTACCGTGGATCGGATATGGTGCTGGCAGCAGACTGTGTAGCTTATGCACTTCCAGGTTTTCACCGGGATTACCTGAGGGGCAAAACACTGGCTATTGCCTGTCCTAAACTGGACCAGGGAACAGATATTTATATTGATAAGATACGCCGGCTGATTGATGAGGCGGAAATAAACAGCCTGCAGCTAATGATTATGCAGGTCCCCTGCTGCAGCGGATTACTGCAAATGATAAGGGCGGCCCGGACTGTCGGAAAAAGGAAAATACCCGTAAAACAGACTGTTGTTAGCACCAGGGGCGAAATACTTAAGGAAGAATGGATTTAAACAGCAAACGGTGGAACCAGTAAACATTAAAAATTATGACTGGAGCCGGTTAAATAATCAGTAATGTTTATTCCAGGTTATTTATAATATCTAAAAAAATGTGTATTTTATAAGTAATTACCAGTAAATAAATAACTAATAATTAACTAATTAAAACGAATAGAAGAATTATGAGTATGTTTTGTTATCAATGCCAGGAAGCGGCTAAAAACACCGCTTGTACAATTAAGGGAGTATGCGGAAAAACCGATGAAGTGGCGAACCTGCAGGATCTGCTGGTTTACGTTACCAAAGGAGTTTCCTGGCTGGCACATATAGCAGAAAAAGAGGGTTTAAACACGGACAAAGCCAACAAATACGTATTTGAGGCCTTATTTGTAACAATAACAAATGGCAATTTTGACAGAAATAAGATCATCGCAAAGATCAAAGACTCTTACCCTCTGAGGGAGGAACTTATAAATGATCTGAAAGCAAATAGCCTTCTCCCGGAAGAGCTGCCTGAACCAGTAACATGGAGAGAGGAAGATAAAAACATAATCCTTGAAAAGAGTAATGAGGTAGGGGTACTGGATACCAGTGATGAAGATATCAGGTCTTTGAGGGAGTTGCTGACATACGGCCTCAAAGGGATAGCGGCTTACGGCGATCACGCACTTGTACTGGGATACAGTGATGAAGATATATTCAAATTTGCCCACAGAGCCCTTGCTGCTACCCTGGACGATAAAACAGGTGCTGCTGAACTGACTGACATGGTTATCAAATGTGGTGAGCACGGGGTGAAAGTGATGGCCCTGCTTGATAAAGCAAATACGGCGTCATATGGCAATCCCGAAATCACAAGGGTAAATATAGGAGTAAGAAAAAATCCGGCGATACTTATCAGCGGTCATGACCTGAAAGATATGGAAGAATTGCTGAAACAAACTGAAGGAACAGGGGTGGATGTTTACACTCACAGTGAGATGTTGCCTGCCAACTATTACCCTGCCTTCAAAAAGTATGAACATTTTGTTGGCAATTACGGAAATTCATGGTGGAAGCAAAAGGAAGAATTCGAAGCATTCAACGGCCCTGTGCTTTTTACGACAAATTGTATAGTACCGCCCAGGGAAAATTATATTGACAGAATATACACAACCGGTAACTCCGGCTTTGAGGGATGTACTCATATCCCTGACAGGAAAAATGGAAAACCAAAAGATTTCTCACAAATAATTGAACATGCAAAGAAATGCCCTCCTCCTGCAGAGATCGAGACCGGGGAAATTGTTGGTGGCTTTGCCCACAACCAGGTAATAGAGCTTGCTGAGCCTATTGTGGAAGCGGTTAAGTCAGGTGCAATAAGAAAGTTTGTTGTTATGGCCGGTTGCGACGGCAGAATGAAATCGCGCGAATACTATACGGAATTTGCTGAAAAACTGCCGGAAGATACGGTTATTCTTACTGCCGGCTGTGCCAAGTACCGTTATAATAAACTGGAACTTGGCACCATTGGCGACATTCCAAGATTACTGGATGCAGGCCAGTGCAATGACTCCTATTCTCTTGCAGTTATTGCACTGAAGCTAAAAGAAGTTTTCGAACTCAGTGATATTAATGAGCTCCCAATTGTCTACAATATAGCCTGGTACGAGCAAAAAGCTGTGATTGTATTGCTGGCCCTCCTGTCCCTTGGAGTAAAAAATATACATCTTGGCCCAACCCTGCCGGCTTTTATCTCACCGGCCATAAGGGATGTACTGGTTGATAATTTTGGTCTGTCAGGGATAGGAACAGTAGATGAAGACATTGAACTGATGGTTGGTTAGAACTGTTATAAAAGTAAGGCGAAATCCTTAAGTTCCGGGGTTGGCAAATGCCTGTACCCCGGGACTTTATTCAAAGATCATTTATTATAACATAAACATTTGTAAACTATGGCTATCAATACATTTGAAAAATCAAAAAAATACACTTTAAAAGAATCTGTCAGCTATGCAGAAGGATCGGTAGTAAGCAAAATAGTTCAGAAGAATGAAGCCGGTAATATCACGCTCTTTGCCTTTACTGAAGGGCAGAACCTGAGTGAGCACACGGCTCCTTTCGATGCACTTGTTCAGATTATAGAAGGATCGGCTAATATCATTATTGACGGTAAAAGCCATTTGCTCACCGAGGGAGAAATAATCATTATGCCTGCCGGTATACCTCATGCCGTTGAGGCAGATACGGCTTTCAAGATGCTTCTGACAATGCTTAAAAAGTAGGTTAAGCAATTATTGTTTATCATTAAAATGCTGCACCGCTAATTGTCATACCTGAAATACCAGGTATGCAGGTTGTGTGGTGCCTCCTCCCATTACAGACATTCTTATCAGGGCAGCTTTAGCTCCGTGACCTGAAGTAAGCCGGTGCCTCCTCCCATTACAGACATTCTTATCAGGGTAGCTAAATCTCCGGGACTGCCGGTGATAAATATCTTTTGTCAGTTGTATTTTAAGGTTTATCTTTAGCTTATATTCAACCAAGAGATATGACTATGAATGACAAGCAGTTGCGACTGATAACAGTCCTGTCCTTAATAATGGTACTCTTCCTGATCATCGCTTCCGTTTTCGGTGCTTTTGTAGATATAACCTATGCAAGGGAAGTACCTTCAATGGCGGCACAGGGTATAGGCCAGGACCTGGTTGATCTCTTCCTTGTTATTCCGGCCACAGTAATAAGCCTTGTATTAATGAACAGGGGTAATAAAAAAGCCACATTGATCTTTGGCGGCCTGGTTTTCTATATATTATACTCATTTATTATTTACAGCCTGGGCGTACATTTCAATCTTATGTTCCTCGTATATTGTTTTACAATGGGCACTGCCAGCTTTACATTCATTTTTTACTTCTACGGTCTCAGCAGGATTAATGTTAAAGACTGGTATAAGGACGGCACGCCCAATACAACACTGGCTGTATTTTTTATAATCATAGCTGCATTATTCTATATGCTGTGGCTGAAGGATGTGATACCTGCAATAATAAGTAATACGGTCCCAAAAACTGTTTCAGACTATGACCTGCTGGTAAATCCGGTTCATGTGATAGATATTTCTTTTGCCTTACCCGGACTGATAATTACTGCCATACTCCTTTTACGCAGGCATAACCTGGGTTATATCCTGGGTGTCACAGCACTTGTCTTTATTATTACTCTGACCATAGCCCTGGCTGCCATGGTAATTATGACCCGTATTAAAGGAATAAGCGAGGATATGTCAATAGCCTTTATTTTTCTTATTATGGCACTGATAAGTATGTTTTTTCTCAGGTCATTTATGGGCAGGCTAAGGAAAGACACTGAATAATATATAACTTTAACGGTTGTACAAATACAATACACGCCATGTTTAACAAAAAGAAATATAATTACGGAATTGCCCTGGGCGGAGGTGGTGCAAGAGGTTATGCCCATCTGGGGGTTTTGCAGGCACTGGAAGAAAAAGGTATTAAACCCGATATTATCGCCGGCACCAGTGCCGGCGCTATAGCCGGGGCTTATATAGCCTCAGGCAAGTCACCAAAAGATGCTTTTGAGCTTTTCAGGAAGCACAGACTGATAGATTTTGTACAGGTAAGAATACCAAAGACCGGTTTGATGAATCTTGACAAGTTAAAGAACCGCCTGTCAGAAGATATAAAGGCAGACGACCTGAAAGACCTGGAGATTCCTTTTTACGTAACAGTAAGTGATATCATCAACGGCAAGGTGGAATATATCAATGAAGGACCCCTGGTAAAGCTGGTACAGGCATCAGCATCAATACCCGTCCTCTTCAGCCCGGTTGAAATAGACGGAAAAATGTATTCTGACGGAGGACTTCTTGATAATGTGCCGGTGGAACCATTACAGGATATATGCCGGAAGATTATTGCTGTTAATATCAGCCCCATTCAAAAAACCGACAGGGTTAAGAACATGATACAGATAGCTGCACGCACCTTCCATCTCAGTGTTAACTCAACAATAAACGGACTGGAAGAAAGATGTGATCTTATTATTGAGCCAAAGGAGCTGAGTGAGTTTGATATACTTGATGCATCAAGAGCCGAGGAGGCATACAGGGTCGGATATGATCATTGCAGGAAAATGGATATCAGGCTCTAGGCTGAAGGCTGTAAATCCACCAGTTACGGACAGATGCGAAGCATGATTCTGTTTAAACCCTGCTTATAATTTGCCAAAAAAGAAACCGCCTCATGTTTTATTATAAGACGGTTCCCTTTTTAACGTTAAATACGTTTTTCTGATCCGGATAATTTTTATCTATCCGAGATAAGTTCTGAGAAGTTTACTTCTCGAAGTATGTCTTAAGCGTCTGATCGCTTTTTCCTTTATCTGCCTGACTCTTTCACGGGTCAGACCAAATTTCTCACCTATCTCCTCCAGCGTCATTTCCTGACAACCGATCCCGAAGAAAAATCTTATTATATCCCTCTCCCTCTCTGTAAGGGTAGTCAGGGCCCTGTCTATCTCCCGGGCTAAAGATTCGCTTATCAGTGATTTGTCGGCTACAGGAGAATCATTATTCGGTAATACATCAAGAAGACTGTTGTCTTCACCTTCAACGAAGGGAGCGTCGACCGATACGTGGCGACCTGATACCTTAAGGGTATCAACCACCTTTTCTTTCGGAAGCTCAAGCACATCAGCCAGTTCATCCGGGGATGGTGTACGTTCATTTTCCTGCTCGAATTTGGAGAATGCCTTGTTTATCTTATTAAGTGAACCAACCTGGTTCAAAGGTAACCTGACAATTCTCGATTGTTCGGCAAGGGCCTGAAGGATACTCTGTCGTATCCACCATACAGCATAAGAAATAAACTTAAAGCCTCTTGTTTCATCAAATTTCTCCGCAGCCTTTATCAATCCCAGGTTACCCTCATTAATAAGGTCGGGCAAACTAAGGCCCTGGTTCTGGTATTGCTTTGCCACAGATACAACGAAACGAAGATTTGCCTTGGTAAGTTTTTCCAAAGCAGCCCTGTCCCCTTTCTTAATCCGCTGTGCTAATTCAACTTCTTCCTCAACCGTTATCAACTCTTCCTTACCAATTTCCTGAAGGTACTTGTCTAGAGATGCACTTTCCCGATTGGTGATGGATTTGGTAATTTTAAGTTGCCTCATTTATCCTCCTAAAAAATTTCCGCAAAGTTACTTTTTTTATTAATACTAACCAAAATTATAAATAATGACCTGTCAGTCAGACCACCATTATATGAATACAATATATATACACAAATAACTACCGGTCAGCCATTTTTATTGCCTGAACTGGTAACTAAAGTATGTTCCGTTTGACTGCAGTCCCTTAAGCGACTTCAGCACAGATCCATTATCAGTTGCCTCTTTTATATCTTCAAAACTGTTAATACTCTCTCCATTTACTTCAAAAATAACATAGTCCTCGCGTATTCCCAACTCCTCGAACCTTCCTTCCTCTATTTTTGTCACTTTCATGCCGGTATTAATCCTGTACTGGCTTTTTTCATCCAGCGAGAGGGGTTCAAGCCTGACACCAAAAATCATTCCACTGTCATCACTGCTTCTTACTACCTCCAGTCCGCCGGTAAGATTTCTCAGGACAAGCTCATACTGACGGGTCTTATTCTTTCTCAGCACCTCAACCGTTATCCTGTCACCAGGCCTGAACCTGCTCACCTGCTCCTGTAGTTCAGCTGCAGTAGCAACCTTTTTGCCATTGAACGCCACTATAACATCGCCGCTCTTTATTCCTGCATCATCGGCTGCACCACCAGGCACCACATCAGTAATATATACACCGGTTATCCCGGATATATCCTCACTTTCGGCTATTTCAGATGTCATATCTGCAATATTAACACCAATAATGGCTCTCTGAACTTCTCCGTATTCCTTAAGATCCTCCACAACCTTTTTGACTATATTAATGGGTATGGCAAAGGAGTTACCGGCATATGCACCACTGGGTGATATTATTGCCGTAGTTATTCCAACAAGCTGACCACTGGTATTAACAAGAGCTCCTCCACTGTTACCTACATTTAATGCAGCATCTGTCTGGATAAAAGCCTCTATCCTGTACTGATCGTTCAGCAGGTTGAGGCTTCGTCCTTTGGCACTGACTATTCCTGCGGTTACAGTTGATGTCAGGTTAAAGGGATTTCCTATGGCCACAACCCACTGTCCCAGCTTTAACTGGTCGCTGTCTCCATACCTCACATATGGCAATCCTTCGGAATCAACCTTTAACACCGCAATATCAGTGCTCGGATCACGTCCCACAACCGTTGCATGAAAAGTACGGTTATCATTCAGAGTAACATCAACTTCATCGGCCCCATCTATAACATGATTATTGGTTATTATATAGCCATCGGAGCTAATTATCACGCCCGATCCGTACCCCCTTACTTCCCTGGGAGTGCGGCTTTGCTGCTCACCATAGAAATACTCCATAATAGGATTGCGGTTGGTATATTCCTGCATGGTCTTTGTTTTTACATGAACAACCGTATGAACAATATTCTCGGCTACCTCTGAAAAATCGACCAGCCCTTCCTGTGGTACTGTAAATACATTGGTAAATTGGGCAGGTACCTGTTCATCCTCTATGCCTGTGACCGAATCAACCGGATTATCTAAAAACCTGGTATAAACGAATAAGGCGGTAAGAGCACTTAAAACAGCTATCGCTGCCACTCCTGCTATTACTTTTATTTTCATATTCTTAATTTTTTACATGAAATTCTCCAAAATCTTCGCAAGCTTCGGGAATCACTCACTTACTTCCTTATCAGGAAATATAAATCATCCAGTCTGCGAAAATTCAGGACTGTAAATTATCATGTTAGTTTATATTAATTTTTTTATCTTATTTTATATAATATACTTTTAGCTCCAAAAACTATACCTTTGTATAGGCCTAGTATATTTATAACCTATATTAAGTATGTTTTGTTACCTAAATGTCAGACTTTTTTTGTTATCCTGACAATTTTACACCATGGTTTAACAAGTATTTAACTAAATGCGAATTATTTTTAACAAATATCACGGCACAGGCAATGATTTCATTATTGTTGATAACAGGAAACACATAATAGAGCCGGAGAATATGGCGCTGATAAAACATCTATGTGACAGGCATATGGGGATTGGGGCAGATGGTCTGATACTTATTGATGAACATGAGGAGCATGATTTTGCGATGAAATATTTCAATTCAGACGGAAAGGAAGGCAGTATGTGTGGAAACGGGGGAAGGTGTGCCGCCGCCTTCGCTATGAGAACAGGTATAACAAAGGGAAAAAACTCTTTCATGGCTTCTGACGGAGTTCATAAAACAAGAATATCAGCAAATATCATTTCAATCAGCCTTTCTGACACACAGCCACCTTCAAATATAGACGGCAATCACTTTATAGATACCGGGTCACCTCACTATATCATTTATGTTCCTGACAGTAAAAAAGTTGATGTGCTTGAAAGAGGCAGGTCTGTCAGGCACTCGGATGTATTCGCCCCGGGTGGGACAAATGTGAATTTTGTTGAACGAAGAGATGATGGGATACTGGTTCGCACATACGAGAGGGGCGTAGAAGATGAAACCTTATCTTGTGGAACCGGTGTCACTGCAGCAGCCATATCAAGCAAATGGGGTAATGAGAACGGATTGTATAATGTCAGAGCAATTACTGCCGGCGGGGAGCTGTCGGTCAGTTTCAATATTGATGAGACAATCATTAATAATATATATCTTAGCGGACCGGCTGAATTTGTGTTCGCCGGCGTAATGGACATATAGCGGGCCGACTGAATTTGTATTCACCGGAGTAATGGACATATAGCGGGCCGGCTGAATTTGTATTCACTGGCGTAAGGGACACCTGAATATAAACTAACATAAAACCAAAATTATTTTATATCATGAAAAAAATAGTAAAAGTATTCTGCCTGCTGATACTGGTAGCTTTCCTTTCAGCACCACATTCGGTATCCCAACCGGGCATGACCGATATCTATGAAAAGATAGAACAGGTAAGCCAGAGTTTTGAATACCTGGGGCACCGCCTGGATGTACTGGAGAAAAAGATCGACGACATTTACTGGTATAACAAGGTTGGTGATATTGCACATATTGACAAGGTTTATATGACAGGCCCTCCCCTGCGCAATGAGCCTAACCCCACGGCACAGGGTGCAGGGAATCCGGTTAAGTTCTGGTCCTATGTATTTATTCCAAGGTCGGCCAGCAACGGAAAGAAATACCCTCTTCTTGTTTTTCCACATGGAGGTGTGCATTCTGATTTCAACACTTATTACACTCATATAATGAGAGAACTGCTGTCACAGGGATATATTATTGTTGCTGCAGAATACAGGGGATCGACAGGTTATGGGGCTTCACATTACAGGAAGATTGACTACGGCGGACTTGAGACTGAAGATGTTGATGCCAGCAGGCAGTATATGATCGATAATTATGATATTGTTGACAAAAACAGGATAGGCATCCTGGGATGGAGTCACGGTGGCCTCATCACCCTGCATAATATCTTTGATCACCCTGATAATTATCATGTTGCTTTTGCCGGTGTACCGGTAAGTGATCTTATAGCAAGAATGGGATATAAGACCCAGGGGTACCGTGATCTGTATTCTGCCGATTACCACATTGGCAAAACAGCTTATGCAGATGTGGAAGAATACCGCAGGAGATCACCTGCATGGCAGGCTGATAAATATGAGAATAAGCCGCCCCTGCTGATACATACAAATACAAATGATGCAGATGTGAACGTTCTGGAAGTTGAGCACCTGATAAAAGCACTGAAAGCAGAAGGAAAGAAGAACTTTGAATACGAGATATTTAAAGATATACCGGGAGGTCATTCATTCGACAGGATGGATCATATGACCGCCAAGAATATAAGAATGAAGATTTATAAACATCTTAACTCGGTACTTAAACCGGAAAATCCATTCAACTCAATAAAAGACCTTAAGAACGCCGGTTACGGGTACGAATAAAAAACAGCAGATTAAAGCCGGCATAATACAGCGGGCTGGATGATTGAAAGTGTGAGCCAAATTACCAGGAATGCAGAACGGATATGACTGAAAATATGAAACGCATAATCACAATATCCTGTTTTATTCTCCTGTATATTGCAGCACCGGCCCAGACAGAAAAGCATATAAATGATTTTGTCAGTGACAGTGCTTTCCGTCATGCCGGCATATCTGTCTGCTTCAGGGATGCCGACAGTGGTAATATTATTGCTTCCCATAATAAAGACATGGCCCTGGGCAGCGCCTCGGTGATGAAACTGGTAACAACTGCTGCTGCCCTGGAAACGCTTGGTCCTGATTTTACGTTTATCACAAAAATCGGCTATACAGGGAGCCTGAATGCTGCTGATTCAACCCTCAATGGCTACCTGGTTATAAAAGGGGGCGCTGACCCTACTGTGCTTTCGGAATATTTCCCTGACCACCAGCCAGATATAACAGACCTTTGGGCTGAGGCAATATGCAGGGCCGGCATAAAAAAGGTTAAAGGTTCTGTTATAAGCGATGCCCGGGTCTTTGACTACCACCCTGCCCCCGGCGGATGGAACTGGTCTGACCTGGGCAACTATTACGGTGCCGGAGCTCATGGTATTTGCTTATTTGACAACATGTACCGAATACATTTCAGCACCGGCGATAAAGGCAGCAGGCCTGAAATAACAGCCATTGAGCCCGGGATACCCGGACTAACACTTGAGAACAGGCTTATCGCCTCCGGGAAGCGCGATAATGGTTATGTTTACCTTGAGCCTTATGGCAGCCATGCTGCTATAAAAGGTGAGATACCACCGGACAGGGATGATTTTGTATTAAAGGCATCCATCCCGGATCCTCCACTTTTAGCGGCCGGACTATTACAGGAAGCACTGGAAAACAGAGGAGTGGATTTTGAAAAACGGCCAGCCAGCATAAGACTTTCACCATCGTTTGTGTATAAACACCGCAGCTCACCTGAAATGGTAGTACTCACTTCATATTCGCCTCCGCTGTCTGAAATAATACGTGTTACAAATACTGAAAGCGTAAATATGTTTGCAGAGCAGATACTGAAATACATGGGATATGTTTATAGCGGGGATGAAACTGCCACTGTTGAATCAGGACTGGAAGCTACGGGCAGGTTTCTTGAAGAGAATATGGATAACACTGAGGGCATATATATGACCGACGGGAGCGGTCTTTCCAGGTCCAACGCATTGAGCGCATCCTTTATCACTTCCCTGCTCCATTATATGAAAAGCAGCAGGTATCCCGTACATTATTTTAATTCACTGGCTGAAGCCGGCGAAACAGGCACCCTGCAGTATTATTTCAAAGATCCTGTTTTCAGGGACAGGCTGAGGGCAAAAAGCGGTACATCCACGCGTATACGTAATTATGCCGGATTGCTGACCACGCGGGAGGGTACAGATGTGGCTTTTGCCGTCCTTGTCAATAATTTTGACTGCAGCAGCAGTGAGGTAACAGAATCTGTAGAGAGATTATTAAAAAATATAATCAACTCCCTGTAAATCAATCAGGCATCCGGATCTAACTGTTTGATTTGATGTCACAAACAGCGTTATGGCTGCTACAGCAATGCCCTGTAAAGCAATCAGGCATCAATATTTGCATATTTAGCATGCTTCTCGATAAAATCCCTTCTTGGAGGCACCTCATCTCCCATCAGCATACTGAATATACGGTCCGCCTCTGCGGCACTGTCAATAGTGACCTGCCTCAGGGTCCTGTATTCAGGGTTCATGGTGGTATCCCATAACTGTTCGGCATTCATCTCACCCAGACCCTTATACCTCTGCATACTGACATTGGAATCCCTTCCCTGGCCATATTCATTGATAAAATCATCCAGCTCTTCATCTGACCAGCAATAGCGGAATTTTTTACCCCTCTTAACAAGGTACAGCGGTGGTGTGGCAATATACAGGTATCCTTTCTTTATCAGTTCCTGCATATACCTGAAGAAGAATGTCATAATAAGGGTGGCAATATGTGAACCATCAACATCGGCATCTGTCATAATCACTATCTTATGATAGCGTAATTTTTCTATGTTCAGCTCCTTACTGTCTTCTTCAGTTCCGATATTGACCCCCAGTGCTGTGAAGATATTCTTTATTTCTTCATTATCGAATATCTTATGCTGCATAGCCTTTTCCACATTGAGAATTTTTCCTCTCAGCGGCATTATTGCCTGGAATTTCCTGTCGCGTCCGGCTTTGGCCGTACCTCCCGCTGAATCGCCCTCAACAAGGAATATTTCGGTTTTCGAGGGATCGCGGTCAGCACAGTCGGCCAGCTTACCCGGAAGACCGGAGCCTGAAAGTACATTTTTCCGCTGCACCAGCTCACGTGCTTTGCGGGCAGCATGGCGGGCTGTAGCAGCCAGAATAATCTTCTGCACTATTGTTTTTGCATCTTTCGGATTCTCCTCCAGGTAATTGGCAAGCATGGTACTTACTGCCTGGTCTACAGCTCCCATCACTTCAGAGTTACCGAGCTTTGTTTTTGTCTGTCCCTCAAACTGTGGCTCAGCAACCTTAATGGACACTATAGCCGTTAACCCTTCCCTGAAGTCATCCCCGTTGATATCGAATTTGAGTTTCGATGTAAGTCCTGATTCCTCAGCATATTTTTTCAGTGTTCTGGTGAGTCCACGTCTGAATCCGGCAAGGTGCGTTCCCCCTTCAATGGTATTGATGTTATTTACATAAGAATGCACATTTTCGGAGAATGAGGTATTATACTGCAGGGCAATATCAACAGGTGTATCATTCTTCTCAGTGCTGATAAAGATAGGCTTCTCAATAAGCCGTTCCCTTGTGCTGTCAAGGTATTCAACAAATTCAGCCAGGCCTGTTTCGGAATAAAATTCATCATGCCTGTAGGTATCGCCATTACCGTTTTCCTGTTTCTCGCGTTTATCCAGTATTGTCAGTTTTATTCCGCTGTTAAGGAAGGCCAGCTCTCTCAGCCTGGCTGCCAGTATCTCGTACCTGAATTCTGTCTCAGAAAATATACTGCTGTCAGGTTTGAAGGTGATTATTGTACCGGACTTCTCTGTTGTCCCATGCTCCTGTATATCAGTCATGGGCTTACCTCTCTGGTATTCCTGGTAATATATCTTACCATCCCTGTGGACTTCAGCCCTGAGGGTTTCTGCAAGTGCATTTACACAGGAAACACCCACCCCGTGGAGTCCACCCGAAACCTTATATGATTCTTTATCAAACTTACCCCCGGCATGCAATACTGTCATAACTACTTCAAGGGCCGATTTCTTCTCTTTCTCGTGGTAATCAATGGGTATACCCCTGCCGTCATCAATGATGGTGACTGACTGATCAGCATTTATAATAACATTTATTTCATTACAATAACCTACCAGGGCTTCATCAATGGAGTTATCAATAACCTCATATACCAGGTGGTGCAGACCCTTGACGCTTACATCACCTATATACATCGCCGGTCTTTTCCTCACTGCCTCAAGTCCTTCCAGTACCTGGATACTGCCTGCTGAATAATCTTCCCTGGCTTTTTTCGTATTTCCGTGTTCACTCATCTTCTTATCTCAATTATTTTAATATTACAACTGCTTGCCGCTTAACAGAAAATATTTAAGCAGCTAAATACCGAAATAAATTATTAAAGTTTGTTCTTTCGATATTGTATTGAAAATTGTTTTCACCTAAAAAATGCACCCCTTCGGGCATTCATGTCTTAAAACCGCTTAAGTTACTGATTAAACATAAGTTAAGATGCATCACAAAGATAGTTAAAATAAAGCATTTTACCTCTTTAAAACTCTAAAAAAAGGTATCATTTTTTAACAAAAAATCAACAGATACAGGCTTGTATATCAGGCTTTTACACAAAGGCCGTCATTTTCAGAGACTATATGTAAAACCGGCCATGAAAATAAAGCGCTGAGAGGGGTAAAAATTCCACTCATAATACCTGTTAAAAGCGATATTATTAATCTTTGTCCAGAAGGAAAGTATTTTTGTATACCTGTATTCAAGTCCTATATTCAGACTGGCGTAAAGGGGCAGTTCATTTACTTCATAATCAGTTGAGGATGAGTATGGCATTGGGCCAAAACGGGCATATCTTTCAGAAACGGCATATATATTGGCCTCTGCTATTATTTTGTCTCTCAGCCTGTACTCAAGGTTAAGACTGCCATCCCATGAAGGCTTATGCCAGGGCTCTTCAAGTGATTCCATTTTGTAGTCATAATAAGCTGCCTCTGCTGACAGTGATATACTCTCAGTAATCTTTGTTGAGAACCATGCATTCAACTGAAGCAGCTCACCGTTATCGTATAATGGGCTGAATCCCCGGCCCTGTAACATATTATTTTCATAAAACAGCATATCTTCAAAAAGTGAATATGAAACCCTGAGTCTGTAAGATGTATTTTCGCTGGCAAAGCCTGCCAGTCCGCCCTTAATCCTGAGTTGCGTATCAGTGGGCAATATTGTATAAAGCTCAGCCGAAGGTTCAACAAGGCCGTTTAAATTATGACTGATGACAAAGGGATTGTTATATATGATCTCACTGGCATTATTATCAGTATACTCTCCATCGAGACCCACATCCATATTCAGAATTGTTGGTATAACGCTGAACTGAAATCTAAGATCGGGGTGAAGGAAATATTTTGCCTTATATTCATTGATAAGAGCAGATTCATCATAATACCTTGCATGGCCTGTAAGTTTCAGTCCAAGCTTAAAACTCCATACATCCGTTCTTTTACTTATGGAAGGTTTAACACTAACACGGTGTCTGAACCTGTCTTCTATATTTGTAATGGTAGTCATATGGTAATCAAGATCAAGCCCGGCATAGAATATATCCATATCATAGCCCAGTTCAGCATTCATGCCTGCCATATGCTGGTAATACAGGCTTGTCTGGTACAGGAGATCATAATAAAAACTGACATCATACCGCAATTTGGATGAGTCAAGCCTGGTAGAATAGAGTCCTATATTGGCGCGCGGATTATAGTAGTCTATCCTGAGGCTGTCCTTTCCGGGTTCACCGGGCACAAGAAAAACAGGGTCGGCGCCATATGCATACCGTCTTATATGGTTAAAATCAATACTTGCAGACAGGGCCGACCTTCTGAAAAACCTGGCGCCATACAGTCTGGCTTCATTATCCATATAGCCGGCGTATACTTTTTTATCATCTTCCATTTTTATCTTACCATAACTGGATTCATGATTCAGGTAGAGTCCGGCTATCCCGTTTCGCGACCTTCCACTGGACACACTCAACTCCCCCACAGGTGAAAAGTAATTACCAAAACCAAGGTTAAGGAATCCTTTATAAAGCCGGGGAAGGGGATCGGGCTGCAGTCGTGCAGCCTGTATTGTTTTTATATCATATCCCGGCATATATGGTTTTGGGTTGATACTATACCGGAAATCAGGCATTACAAGACTTGTATCTTTCAGTTCAGGGAAAAAATTGATTTTACCTGCAGTTTTAAGCGAGGGTTTGAACGGATTATACATTCTCACTTCACGACGCAACTCTTCACTTCCTGATTGAGCATCAGCAAGAACAGGAAAAACAAGAAGCAATAATATTATATTTTTTATAATCCTTATATTCATGATTAACAGATTGTATTTAGTTGTTCATAAAAGGGGGTGATGAACTGTTGGTAGTACCACTATCAAGGGTATCCGGACTTATGTCATTTTCCCTGTTTATCTCAGCCAGTTTTGCATTAACCTCATCCAGAATACCATCATCCTCAACCTGGTAATAATCTTTCAGGCTCAGCAGCGTTTCCCTGGCCTGAAATTCATCACCTTTCTCCATGCTTATATCAGCCAGCAGTATAAACATCCTTGCCATCCAGTACTGGTGAGGGGTATTCTGATCAATAAACTCGTAAATAAGGTTCTCTGCCTCATCAAGTTTTCCATTCATAAACAGGATCTGCGCCACCCTGTATTTTGATTCAGCACCTTCACTGCTTGTCACTTCCACTGCCACCCTTCTGAAACCTGCCAGTGCCCGTTCATAATTATCAAGGGCATAATTTGATTTGGCATTCATAAAGTTTGCCTCTCTTGCCAGTTCTTCTGTCAGCATATCGGAATTCAGTAATTTCTCTGATGATTCTATGGTTTTCCGGGCATCTCCCATATTATATGCTGACCGCATCTGACCAAGTCTGGCTCTCAGTATATTATCGGGCATTTCAGCTACTTTCTCAAGTTCATTGAAATAATAAAAAGCACTGTCATAAACTTCTTTCAAATAATATATGCCTGATAAGGAGCGGTAAGTCTGTTCCAGGAATGGGTTATTGGGACTGGCACCTACCTTTGAATAATATTTAAGAGCTTCTTCCTGCTCTCCTTCCTGCCTGAGACACTCGGCAAGATAGAAGTAAGCATTGAGTCTGAAGCTGCCATCTTCAAATTCATCGAGATAATTTCTAAACACCTGGGTTGCTCTTTCACAATTACCCTCAACATAAAGATTTTCGCCTGATATATACAGGAGGCTGTCTCTTTCCGACAAATTCATATCTCCATATCCCTCCAGGTTTTTCACATAGGCAAAATATGATTCAACATCGTTCATATCCACATAGGTGTTCTTTAAGCCCGTAAGTGCATTCCTTGCTTCAGGTGTTGCATGGAATTTCTCAATTACACCTTTGAACATATCAATAGCTCGTTCATTATCACCCCTGTTATAATACAATAATCCAAGCTGCACCATGGCTCTTGGCACAAACACGGAATTCGGATGAGAATCTATGATTGATCTGAAGTCATCTTCTCCCTCTCTGTCATTCTCAAGCCCGACATAAGCTCTGCCACGCTCAAACAGGGCATTAGGCACCAGCACCGAATTAGGATAATCTTCAAGCATAGCAGTCAGTACTTCTGTTTTTGCCTTTTGGTCATGCATCAGTCCAAGTGCAAATCCTTTCTGGAATAAAGCATAATCCGTTCCGGCTGATGCGTTTGCTATCACCTTATCATAATAATTTATTGCCTGCTGATACTCTGTATTAATATAATAGCAATCGGCTATACGGTTATAAACATCTGTTATTAACCTGTCATCTGTACTTTCCCATGATGATACAAAATCCCTGAACCATCTGAGGGCCTCAGAATAATCAGCTTTATTATAATATATATACCCCATATTATATGATACCTTCCGGTATTCATCAAGAACTGACGATCCGGGTATTCCCATAAATTGACGGTATTCCTCCAGCGCCCTGTCAGTCTCATTAAGACGGTATAATGCTTCGCCTTTCCAGTAGTGCGCCCTTGCCCTTATGGCCCTGTCATACTGCGCGTACTTCAATGATTTATCGAACATTCCGATAGCCGCATTGAGATCCAGGTTTTTATACAGCTCCAGTCCCCTGTAAAAAGCCACCTTCTGGTATGCTCTTTCCAGCCTTTCATCCTTATGGGATATACGGTCGAGCGATTGTATGGCAGCCCTGTAATTACTAACCTGCATATAGGCAGATACCAGGTATTCATAAGCCTCTTCAATATTCTGTGATGCGGGGAACTGCTCAATATATTCCTGGAAAGCCCTTATCACTTCCCCAAAAGGGGAATAGCTAATTTCATAACTCAGCTTTGCAAAATTAAAGAGAGCACTTTCTTTTATCTCCCTGTTAAAGTCCAGTTTTGCAGCAGAGGAAAAAGCTGACTGGGCCATTTTTTTCTGGTCTTTCTCAAGGTAACAATCGCCAAGCAGGTAATAGGCATTCTGTCCCAGTTCATCACGTCTGCGTGTTATCTCCTTGAAAAGGTCTATTGCCTTATCATACTCCTCCGTCATATAATAGCAAAAGGCGAGTTGATAACGCCCTTCCCTGCCGGTTCTTGCAGCTCTTTCTATATGTTTTTCAAGGTTAAGGGCAGCGGCCTGATAGTCTCCTTTTTTAAAATATGCATCTCCTATCAGCCTGTATAATTCTGATTTACGGTCTTCTCCCGCGGCATCTATCAGCTGAGGGGCAATATCCAGTATCCCGTCATAATCTTCCAGGATATACATAATCTGAACAATATAAAAAGGTACTACCGCACCAAAGGATTCATCATCCCTTAACCTCATAAAGCCATCGAAAGCAGTGCGGTACATTTCTTTATCGTATGCTATATGGGAAAAATAATATATTGCGGGCGGACTGTATTCAGTATCCACATCCATGAGCTCGGAGAAATAAAGCATGGCCTTATCCATGTCTCCTCCCATAAAATGAGAATAGGCAAACTTAAAGAAATAAGCAGGCAACAGTTCTTCCTTAAGCTCAAGCCTGTCAACACCGGTGTAATATTTTATTGCCTGCCTGTAACTTTTCCTCTGGTAATAATGATCAGCCAGCTCGAGCCATGCCTTGTTAATCAGTGGGTTATCAGGATTGCGACTTACAAATCTATTGATCCTGTATTCAGCATCACTGTTAAACAATCTTACCGAAGACAATGCGGCATAATATTCTGCCTCTGCCACTTCACCCTCACTTCCATCAGCCCTGTCAATAAAATTATCAAACAGTTTTAATGCAGGTGCATATTTTTCTTTATGATACAGCTCCATGGCTCTTTCATAATCAGATAAATACCTCTTATCGACCTCAGGCTTCTGGGCCGGTAAGGACGTGCATGTTAATAAAAGGGCTGATATAATGATGAGCAGTTTACCCGTTTGTGTGTTAAAAATCAAATATCTATTCATAATATGAACTTATCCTGTCTTAAACAGCAATATAAATATTTTATAATGAACGGTTTATATTAAGCATCCTGCTTCCCGTTGGTTTTCGCTAATTTACAACTATAAAACGCTTGTTCCGGTCCTTTAGTATTCATTTTATCAACATTGCCGTGTTAATTGTTAATGCGCGTGGTACAAAGCCGGTTAAACGAGGAAAAAGTACAGGCAGCTGTTGTTGTCTTTTAGCTTTTATCTTTCTATTTTTGTCTACCGGCTTTTGCCTTTTGTCTTTTTCAAATAATCTGAACGCTCATGCAGGACAATAATATGCCACTTGACACGATAATCTCCCTTAAAGACTGCAATATTTATCAACAGGACCACCTGGTAATGAGTGGAGTTAACCTTGATGTAAAAAAAGGAGAGTTTGTTTATCTTATAGGTAAGGTGGGAAGCGGTAAGACAAGCCTGATAAAAATAATAAATGCACAATTACCCCTTGAAGAGGGTGAAGGGATGGTTGCCGGCTTTGACCTGGGACGACTGCGCAAAAAGGACATACCTGTTCTGAGGAGGAAGCTGGGCATTGTTTTCCAGGACTTCCAGCTGCTTACCGACAGGTCTGTTTATTCAAACCTGGAATTTGTACTGCGGGCCACTGGATGGAAAAACAAAAATGAGATAGACGCACGTATTGGCCAGGTGCTGGAGAAAGTGGGTCTTGGCACAAAAGGTTATAAAATGCCCCACCAGCTTTCCGGTGGCGAGCAGCAGAGGGTGGTAATAGCAAGGGCACTACTTAATGACCCTGATATTATCCTTGCCGATGAGCCAACAGGCAACCTTGACCCTGAAACATCCGAAGATATTATCAGAATACTCCAGGATATAAGTAAGAACGGCAGGGCCGTTGTATTTGCCACGCATAATTATACATTGCTTAAGAAGTTTATTGCCCGCACAGTAAAATGCGATAAGGGGACGCTAACAGAAACAAATCATGATGAAGAGCTGGAGTTTATCTGATACCCCAAAACACTGGCTGGTGGATGAGAGATAAGTGCAAGAAAATGAGGCGAGCCTTTATCTGAAAGGCTCTTTATATTGCTCCCGGTTTCAGTTTCCTGGCCGGCCAGGGCAGCTCATTCAGATATATCCTGTAATAATTTTCCATTTTACTTCCGTATGATTTGTTATAAGTAGCGACGGAAGGTATGGAGGAGCCGGCAAAATCCAGCACATAGTCTTTACCCGAGTATTTATATATAATATGATCTGTTACAAGATAACCTGCCTTGCTGTCCCTGCTGTACTGGCTGGTAGCTGTAATAAGCAGGGTAAGCCGGTCAGCATAATCAATGGCAAAAATAGCATGGGCAGGCTGGCCTGCATGATAAATACCGAAGGTTTTCCCCATACCCCTGTCTATGGTATATATCATCAGCTTTTCCATTTTAATGCGGTCACTACTGCTGATGCCCGAAATATTTCTGCCAACACCTGTCCGGAACAGTTCCATTACGGGGCCAGGGTCAATATTTTCTGCTATCCTCCTCCTTTCTTCCCTTCCGATCCTGATATTCCTGCGGCATGATGAACTGTAATCTTCCCATATTTCCTTATACCGCCTGTTTAATGGGATAACATAATTATTTTTTGGCTGTACTGAAAATCCATAACTACTTGCATCATCACTGATACAGAGGTCTGTAAACCCAAACTTACTTACAAGAAAATCATAAAACACCGCTTTTACTCTGCTGTCAGACCCTGTTTCCGGTATTATACCAATACGCTGGGTAAAAGGAGGCATAGCCAGGTATTTTATGCCATACTTCTTTCTTACAGGCAGCGGAAAAATATAATCATAATCATCAATAACCAGGGCTGCCCATCCCGGCGACATAACATCCAGGTACCAGCTGAAATTATAAGGTCGGGGTTTATCTTCAGACATCACCCGGCTGTCCCACCTGTCCCTGTCTATTTCTTTGTTTCTGAGAAAGTGTATCATTTCTGCTCCCTGAGGGTATATTCAAACAACTGACGCCATCCTTTCCATTCATCCTCTTCAGTAAGTGATGTATTATGCCATATACTTACAAAAAGCCCTCCCACTTCCCTTGTAATATCAATAAGTCTCTTTACCTCCACCTTTGATTCTACGGGACTAAATCTCTTATACTTCTGAAATGTACCGTCCATATACTGGAACGGAACCAGCGTGATTGAACTTTTCTTTTCTTCTGCAAGGTCATAAAATATGAAAGGACGAGCTATTCCGGCCCTGAACCCCGCT
>JAWLFR010000141.1:0-5255 GCA_041685495.1 Bacteroidales bacterium | reverse complement strand
TATTTGTGCAAATTTTCCTAAATTTGGGATAGCCGGAGCCAGGCAGGACACTGAGCCGGAAAAGGCTACCCGCTGATTAAAATTCTGCCCTATGAAAAAACCACAGTGCCATCGTATCATTAACAGGGTAAAAAAAATATTAATAGCGGCATTGCTCTTATTAATGACATCCTGTTATTCCGAATATCTTCATATGAATTACAGCCAGCATCACGGAGCTACCTGGAATAATGATCATACCAGCGTGGCATTTATTATTTCCTCAGCTGCATACAGGCCTGCAAAAGGGATAGCTGCTTTTCCTGATGGCGGGATACCTGAATACCTTATGGAAGAGGTTGGGCTTTATGTTTATAATCCGGATAAAAAGGATCTGCATAAAGTGGCAGACTTCAACGACCTGGCAGGCTTTATCGGTACCCAACGGTCTTCATGGAATACCCGGCTTGCTTATACCGATTCCCTTGTCTATGTTCTTGCCAGATCGGTATCAGACTGGTCCTTTTACCTGGAATCAACAGCAAAAACAAAAGAAGACTCAATGCGTGTGTATGATCTGAAAGAGAAATTTTCAGATCCCTTTGTTTACAATATAAATACCGGTCAGAAACATGCGGTGGATTCATCAGTCTTCAACTCTGTATATAATGAAGACAGGGAGGCGGATTTTATGACTGTGCATGATATGATAACAGGGATACCTTTATCTGAACTGGGAATGAATATAAAAAGTATCTATCCCAAATCCGACAGGGACTATATAGAAGAAACCATTTATTTAAAAAATACCTCCCCCGTCTCAAGAAGGGCGGTCATTGAACAGATAATCTCACAACTGAGTGAAAAAGAGATCAGGAGCCTTCTGGACAAAATGGATAAGTACAAAAACAGACTTGAGGGTCCGGATAGAGAAAAATATGAAAGAAATTCAAAGGCCGTTTACGAAGAGATCAGGGCATTGCTTCCCCCACAGTAAAAAAGATGTCTGCACCCCCTGCCTTCGATTAATTATTATAACTTTATATCTTAATTAGTCTAAATAAGCAGTCATCATGAAAATATTATCTCTGATCATTACTTTTTCGTTAGCAAGCTTCATCACCAGTGCACAAACAGACCATTCTGAATTTATTGAAGGGCCCTTTAATTCGCCGCAGGATGTTACCGAAACATGCCTGCAGTGCCATCCGGGAATGGATGCTGATATAATGAAGACAAGGCACTGGAACTGGACCGGTGATGAATTTACTGACAGCAGCGGGAATAAGGTGAAATTCGGGAAGAAGAACAGCATTAATAACTTCTGTATCGCCATTCCTTCCAACTGGCCCAGGTGTACAAGCTGCCATATAGGCTACGGGTGGGAAGATGAAAGCTTCGACTTCAGCGATGGCAGGAATATTGACTGCCTTATATGCCATGACGGAAGCGGCACCTACAGCAAAACACCAACAGGGGCAGGAATGCCCGATCCCTCTGTTGACCTCCTGGTGGCGGCAAAGAGCGTTGGTCCCACAAGCATCAACAACTGCAGTGTATGCCATTTTAACGGTGGTGGCGGAACAGGTGTCAAGCATGGCGACATGGACGAAAGCATGCTGAACCCCTCCCCTCAGCTCGACGTTCATATGGGTAGTCTTGGATTTACCTGCTCCGATTGCCATGCAGGCGAAAACCACATGATACTGGGAGCCAGTCATGGCTCAATGGCAGCTGACAGGAACCATATAGCCTGCAGCGATTGCCATAGCGACAGGCCTCACAGGAAAAAGATAATCAATGACCACAGCAACTCGGTGGCATGTGAAACATGTCACATTCCCTCCTTCGCCCGTGAAGAGCCAACAAAGACGTGGTGGGACTGGTCAGAGGCAGGCAGTAATAAGGAGGTGCAGACAGATAAATACGGTATGCCTACATATGATAAAAAGAAAGGAGAGTTCCGATGGGATAAAAACATGGTGCCCGAATATCACTGGCATAACGGTCAGGCCGATTACTATATGCAGGGCGATATCATCAAGCCAGGAAATATCGTTCAGCTCAACAGTCTCACCGGCAATATTGATGACCGGGAAGCAAAGATCACGCCCTTCAAGGTGATGCGTGGCAAACAGCCATATGACGCCAGGAATAACTACCTCATCATACCTAAACTGTTCGGCAAGGATGGATACTGGGATATCTTTAACTGGGATAAGGCATCCGAAAAAGGCATGCAGGCTGTAGGACTGCCCTATTCCGGCAAATATGATTTTGCAGAGACAGAGATGTACTGGCCCATCAACCACATGGTTGCTCCGGCAGCACAATCACTGAAGTGTACTGATTGCCACACACGGAGAGGCTATGCAAGACTCAACTGGGAAGAACTGGGTTATGAGGGCGATCCCATGTTTAACGGGCCAAGAAAACTTGAATGATATCCCGTACAGCTTAATTTATCCTGCATATTGCTTAGCTTTAAACTTTTCATCTTCAGTCTTTAAAATCAGCTATCATGAAAATATCAATTCTGACAGATAACGCCCCGGGCACATACACTGCAGCTGAACACGGACTCTCCTACCTTATTGAGCATGACGGCAGGCGTATCCTCTTCGATACAGGCCAGTCTGATCTTTTTCTGAAAAATGCAGATATAATGAATATTGATATGGATAGTGTCGATACCATTGTACTGAGCCATGGCCATTATGACCATGGTAACGGCCTTAAATACCTCAGTGGAGGTACCCTTATCTGCCATCCCGCTTGCTTTGGTAAAAAATATGGCAGGGGCGGTAAAAAATATATCGGACTGTACGAGAACAGGGATGAGCTGGAAAAAAAGTTTAAACTAATATGTTCTGCTGAGCCTTACAGTATAACAGAAAATATAGTCTTCCTGGGGGAGATACCACGTGTAACAGATTTTGAATCAAAAGAGACATATTTCACTTTTGAAGATGGCAGTCCCGACTACATAATGGACGACAGTGCTGTTGCACTGATACACAAAGAGGGCCTTTTTGTGATTACCGGCTGCGGACATGCCGGAGTGGTTAACACCCTTGAGCATGCTCTGAAAGTTACAGGAGAAAAACGGATCTACGGTATCATGGGAGGCTTCCACCTGAAAGATAATAATCAGCAGACAAAACAAACCATAAAATACCTTCAACAGAAAGAAGTCAAACACGTATACCCCTCACACTGCACAGCCCTCCCGGCAATGGCAGCTTTTTACGATGCTTTTGGCATGAGACAGCTTAAGACAGGAGAAACGATAAGGCTTTAAAAAAGTTATAAAACAACACTGATATTCCTTATTCTGCCTGTCAAATCCTGCGATAAACCCGAAAATCATAGTGCATCTGAAAAATAATAATCTCCTCCAGGGCTTTCTTGTTGAGAAGTTTAGAGCTTTAAACCCAATTATACCTCGCGTTAGCGAGGCCATTTACCGCTATAGCAGTAATATGGCATAATAAATTAGAAAAAGAAATGCTTTAAAACTTATTTTACCTTTGTAGCAGTAATATTTTGCATAAAGCTTGTTATTGATTAATAAATAAGCTAAATTTACTGTCGTAACAGTAATGCCATGACAGCATCAAAAGATATAGCACAAATAATAAAAATGCACCGTAAAGCCGCAAATCTCACTCAGTTAGAACTTGCAGAGCTTGCGGGTGTCGGTAAAACAGTGGTATTTGATATAGAAAAGGGTAAGAAGACGGTTAAACTCGATACCTTGATGAAGATATTGAAAGTACTGAATATTGAGATGCAATTAACAAGTCCGTTACAAACTAATAAGAATAGTAAAAATGAGAAAAGCTAAAGTATTTGTTAACGGAATTGAAGCAGGTGTACTCAGTGAAATAAAGCAGGGTGACGAATATGTATTTGAGTATAATGAAGGCTATAATGGAGCTGATGTATCACAGACAATGCCATTATCACAAAAAAAATACAGCTTTTATAAGTTCCCTCCATTTTTTGAAGGATTGCTGCCTGAGGGCATTCAGCTGGAAGGGCTGTTAAAATTTAATAAAATAGACCGTAATGACCTCTTCTCACAGCTAATGGCTGTTGGTGACGATATGGTGGGAGCAGTCACAGTAAAAGAAATACCTGAATGAACAAATGTCCCATTACATATTTGCCCTGCGGTGATGAAATTTATAGCGAAAAAGGCTTAAGGTTACTGGCATCCAGCCTTTCACGGCTGGAAAAGCTTGAGTATACTGCCGGGGAACAAAGGGAAGAAGCATACTACCGTAGCAGTAAAATGTCAATACAGGGTGTTCAGCCAAAACTTAGTGCGGTACTGAACATAAAAGAGGAGAAGTTTGATATCGTAGACAGATACGGGAGATATATCCTTAAACCTCAGCATCAGATATATCCTCAATTGCCGGAAAATGAAGACCTGACCATGCGGCTGGCGGAAACAACAGGACTGGATGTACCTGTGCATGGAATGATATGGTCAAAAGATAATACACTGACCTATTTCGTAAAAAGATTCGACAGGAAGGGCCAGAAAGATAAGGTTCCTGTTGAAGATTTCGCCCAGCTGGCAGGATTAAGTCGGGATACCAAGTATAATTACAGCATGGAGAAAGTAGTAAAGCTGATCAATCAGTACTGTACCTTCCCGGTAATAGAAAAAGTAAAGCTGTTCAAGCTTGTATTGTTCTGTTTTTTGACGGGCAATGAGGATATGCATCTTAAGAATTTCTCCATTATAAACCGGGACGCAAAAATTGAACTATCACCCTGCTATGATCTGGTAAATACAAGTATTGTACTAAAAAACCCATCAGAAGAGATAGCATTAACGCTAAAGGGTAAAAAGAAGAATCTGACCGGACAAATTCTGACAAATTATTTTGGTAGCGACATATGCGGACTGAATGACAAAGTTATCAGCAATACAGTTGAATCGGTATTCAATGCAATACCCATATGGACTGGCGAGATAAAAAAGTCCTTCCTGTCCGGAGATATGAAAGAAAAATATGTTCACCTTATTAACTCCAGACTCAACAGATTCAATAGCCAGCCTCCTGTGAAAAGATAGCACACTACGGATTGCGCCAGCGAACCAAATGTCACATAAATGACGTATCAAATACAATTCGTAAATTTGAATAGTATTTAAGTTAAATATAATCTTGTATTGAATTTGAATGAATTATGAAACAACCGGAACTAGGAAGAAAGATCTCCCAGCTCAGAAAGGCAAAAGGCTTAACACAGCTTGA
>JAWLFR010000140.1:0-5287 GCA_041685495.1 Bacteroidales bacterium | reverse complement strand
ATTTAATCCTTGGTTATATGCTAATGTAGTAATTATGAATGTAATCTCATAATATTATAGGCGGGTAATAGCCCTGTTTTTCTGATTTTAGGAAAACCAGCACTGTGGGTATTACAGACTGCAGTGCTAACAGAGCTATTGGGGATTGGCAGTTACAGATTAGGTTCCGGGTATGTTCCCATTATTTCCTGAAGGAATAATTTCCTTCCAGGGAGGTAGATTCCCAGGGTATTTGGCGGTTGCTTGATTTTACCCGTACTTCAGAACGCACTTTCTGAAACACTTCCAGGATGGTGAGCTCCGGATTGGTCATGTATTTAAGCAGAGAAGAAGTGTAAAGACCGTTTTCACCGGTTCCATCAGACGCCGTGTTGCCCGGTGAAGTGGCATAGGCAATAAGTGAACCGGAAGGTGCATTCATAAAAGCAAGACCCTGTCCTTGTGCTTTACGTGTCCAGCTTCTTTCAAAAGGATTATCCCGGCAGGCATCCAGAATAACAATGTTGACCTTGCTGCCCGATTCCTCCATTCTGCTGAGCAGCCTTCCCGCCTCGACACATTTAAATTCCACATCAGCTTCACTTTCCAGAGAGGCATCAACGGGTATCAGGTAATTATATCCTTTAACCTGAAGCCCATGCCCGGCATAGAAGAACAGGCCCGTGTCAAATTCCCTGAGGCGTCTTCCGAAATCATCAATGGCCTGCTTCATGGTATTCTGGTTGGCATTAAAGTAGACCATAGTTTCAAATCCCAGTATTCTAAGGGTTTCGGCCATGTCCCTGGCATCGTTTACCGGATTGGAAAGATGACCTCCCCTTTTGTATTCGGAATTTCCTATAACAAGGGCAAGTCGTCTGTCTTCCGGGATATAAATGTCGTACAGGGCAGCATCTACTTCCGGGACCTGGATCTCGGCTATTGGTGTGATATCGTCAATTTCTTCTATAGTGAATTTTTTATCAATTACGTAATTATCTTCGGCAAAATGAAAATATAGCGGCCTGTCAAAATCCGGATCTATAACTGTTTTGCCAGAAGTATTCACACAACCATACCTGCCATTTTCTTCAACACAGCCTAATCCATGGTTGAAGACAAAAGCATCATCATATGCCGGTTCAATAATTAAGTCGCCCTCCCTGTTGATATAACCCCACCGGTCGTTTATTTTTACTGGAGCAAGGCCTTCTGAGAAAAATTTTATATCCTCATAAACGGGCGAAATAACCCAGTCTTCGTCAGCATTTACCAGGCCCCATCTCTGATCCCTGGCTTTTTTGAAGAGTAGACCTTCCCGGTCAGTTCCGCTATAGTCTAGTGGCATATCGTATATTTCATCTCCCTGTCTGTTAATATATATCCATTGCCCTCTTTTTTTGACCTTGGCCATTCCATTGCGGAACGGCCATACCTGATCATATACCGGAAGGATTTCCCATTCGTGATTTTTATTGATGAAGCCGTATTTGCCGTTCATTTTGAAAGCTGCAAGACCTTCGTAGAATATGGCCATTTCCCGGTGTGTGTCTGATAGACGATTGCCTTTACGGTTGATGAAAAACTTTTTATTGTCTTTTGTCACAGCTGCAAAATGTCTGTTGAAAAATGGGGCTGCATCATCAAACACAGATGGTATCACATAATTGCCCTGATTATCAATATAACCCCATTTGTTTTCTGACCTTACGGCAGCCAGTCCCTTATAAAAACCTGTAGCGTCTTCATAAACAGGCTTTATTTTCCACCGGCCTGTTTCATCGATAAAACCGGTTTTCCCTTTCCGGGAAGCAATGGAAAGCCAGTTTTGTGACAGCACTGGTGAACAGACCATGGGAGCAGATAAGAAAATGATCAGGAAAATGTGTCGCAATTTATTATTTAAGAAATTAAGTGATTTGCCCATTATGATCATCAAAACAAAATTTTGGGGTGAATGCTTCAAGTTACAAAATAGTGGTATCATTACAAATTGTTAATTCAAAAAAAAGACAGCAGTTAAACATACTGAATGGTTTATCCCTGGTCTTTGCCAGGGGCATATGTTCGACAATAAATTGCCATAATATCAATAATTTAGTATATTTGGAATAGCCTAAAGGAATGTGTTATATGTGGCTTCCTGATAAAATGACACGGTACTTGATTATTCTTTTGCTTGTCCTGCCAGCATCTCTTCATTCACAGGACAAACAACCCCGGGTAAGTAATGTGCATTTTTATTTTAACCATTTAGAAAATGAGGTTGTTATAGAGTATGATATGATCAACACCTCTCCCCTGGAACGTTATGAGATTGAATTATTGTTTATTGATGGAATGAATCAAAAGGTAACTCCTTTAGCGGTTTTTGGTGATGTTGGTGATGATATTCAGGGAGGAGAAAATAAGCGTATTGTATGGAATATCTTTGACGATGTTGAGAGCCTGTCAGAAAGTGCCCGACCGCTCATTCGTATAGTTTCGGCAAAAAAAGGGCCGGTAGATCCAACCCTGGCCATAATTATGGATCAGATGCAACAGGGAGCGAAAGGGAGTTCACAGTTTGAGCTGAAGCGTGAAGGGGCATTGATAGGAGGCCTGGCCTGTGGTGTGGGCGCTGTTGCCTGTGGTTTTAAAGCCAATGAATTTATTAAGGAGAAGAAACTGGCTGATAATCTTGAAGATTTTAACCGGGCCGGGGAAAATGCTGATAAATTTTATACTATAAGTTATATTATGGGTGGAATCTCGGCCGTATCGATAGGATATTCTGTTTATCAGTATATCCGCCGTGGAAAAGTAAAAAGGGAAACAAGCTTCGGGTTTGCGCCGGGACTGAATAATGAATTCATGGTTTCCATTAAGGCAGATTTTTAGACCGGGACTTTTAGGATACTTACAAGACTGATTGATACACATATATTGGAATAATTATGGGAATTAAAAATCTATTTCTCTTGCTTTTTCTGATACCCCTTGTCTATTCCTGTAAGAAGGATGATTCAGAAGAATTTACAGTTGCCGAGCCGGTTGATTATTATTTAAGGCACGAAGAAAAACTGAGTCAAACTCCAGGGACTTCAGATGACTGGATTTATATCAGCAACTATATTTATCCGGGGAATCAACTGAATTCAATATCATGGGATGTTTACCTTGAAAAGAATATTGTGAAGGGGTATGTTGGATGTGATCTTATCTTTTACACGGATTCCGATTGTGAGGTAAGGCTGGATTTTCTCCTGAAGGATGGCAGTGATGAAACAATAATTGTGACAAAAGATGTGGAGGTTCCATACATAAATGACTCAACAGCTTTCCAGTATAATAAGGATCCTGGTTTGAGTCCACTTGAAGGAACTAACCCCATGTCCGGTCGGAACAAATATCTGATCCTTAGAATAACGCATATTTCAGGAAGCGATCCGGTTAAGATTTTGTTTGATGCTGCCCCCGGGTATATGGGTTGTTCGTTTATTACGGTCTTTCACGACAAATAAGAAAAATATTCTTATACCGTCCCGCCTAAAATCCCCGGCGCTTTCAGCGCTGAGGATTTTATTGAGGTCGGTGGCGGGGTGCTCGTCAGGCTGTTGCCTGACTCGCGATCCGTTTGGGTGAGTCAATCAACAAAATCCTCATTTTGGCATTGCCGAAAACGGGGATTTGTATGTGTATGTTCGCTCATATAAATATGGCTCACCACACACAAAAAATCCCCGGCGCTTTCAGCGCTGAGGATTTTATTGAGGTCGGTGGCGGATTCGAACCGCCGTACGCGGTTTTGCAGACCACTGCCTAGCCACTCGGCCAACCGACCATTATTATTTCATTTTAAAAGAACTCTCCACTTACTGTGATCAGCGGCGGCGGATTGCTCGCCTCATTTCATTCGTCTCGCGAGCTCGCCCCGGTTACCCGGGACTCGGTTGCTCGCCTCATTTCATTCGTCTCGCGAGCTCGCCCCGGTTACCCGGGACTCGGTTCGAACCGCCGTACGCGGTTTTGCAGACCACTGCCTAGCCACTCGGCCAACCGACCCTGTACGACAAAGCCTGAAAAGCGAAGCCGTGCCGTAATTTATTTGGCTCAGGAATTGCAAAAATACTAAAAAAAACAAAAACAGGAAAACCTGTTGCAGTCAACTGTTTATTTATTATCCCATTTTCTTAAGTAAGCAGTTTAGTCAATTACGATGGTCCATTCGACATATTGCTGCAGTTTGTCAAGGTCTCTCCTTACAAGGTCAAGGGGATGGGGGTTATCGTTATCTGAGAAGGCATGTTTGACAACCTCATCGTAAGCGTGGGCTTTAATCTTATATTCACCCGGTTCTTTTACCAGGTCGCCGGCCCTTACCGTTGTGCCCCCGTTCTCCAGAATGAGTTTATCATTAACATACCAGTCGACCAGTATCACTTCGGGGTCAACAACCCTGACCCAGAGGTTAACAGGGTTTTTATGCCTTTTGGCTGTATCCATTGCCTCATCCACAGGTCTGACGATATCGTAGATGTCAAGTATTATTTTCTCACGGCAAACGGCATTGAAGGAGGCGGGTTTTTTGTCGCTTGTCCATCCCATCTTGCTGTTTTTGCTTGGACGGTATGCCCCCTGGCTGGTATATATTGCCCCTTCATATACACCGATGGTTCCCAGCAGGGTGTCTTTATCAACATATCCTATCCATTGCGACCATTTCTCTGCATCCGGATCGGCGGTAACATTTATATTGCGTGGCTCATCACCTTCAAACGTTCCATCTCCGTAGTATTCGTCGGCCAGGTTAAAAAAGCCATGGCCAGCCTCATGCAGGCCTATTTCTTTCCCGAAATTATATGAGAACACTACAAACCTGCCACCTGAGTTATGGTAATCAGGATTATTAAGTACCACAAAGGGCCAGTTGATTTTTTGTATGCCTGTCCTGTCAGCAGCCCTGTTGAACAGTGCCTCTGCCAGCTGCCTGTCTACCCAGCCCAGCCTGTCTTCATCACGTGTGCCTCCGAGGGCATTATGCACTGTTTTTGTTTTTTCCCTGTTATAGCGGGGAGCCACGCTGATGCCCGACTCCCTGCTTATCAGGTCTATACGGTATATATTAATAAAGTTTTTGTAGCGGGGTAAGGGTCTTGTTGCCTGTGAGGGTGTTGTCAGGTAGTTTACCGAGTTTTCAACGTGGGCCGGGAAATCCTGCAGTTCGGCTGCAGTATACCCGTCAGAGGCATATCCCAGCTTAACCCTGTTGGCATCAGGACCTGTATGTTGAAGCTTTATTACTTCAAAATTGAAGGCGGGGATTTCC
>JAWLFR010000029.1:0-21775 GCA_041685495.1 Bacteroidales bacterium | reverse complement strand
GTAAGATAATCCTTGGGATTACCCTGTATAAGTGCATCAGCATCAATAAAAAGCAGGTAATCGCCCATGGCGCTGGCCGCAAGCAGGTTTCTTATAGCAGCTCTGCCTATATTCTTTTCACTGACCGCCAGTTTTACCTTATCAAGCTTACTCAGCGCCTCGTACATTCCGAGAAAATCATCTGTACAGCCATCAGCACCAATAATGATCTCATCATATTGCTTAATCTCTTTAACTGCATGCTGAAGTCCGGTTACCAGTGATGCTATATCATAATTGTATACCGGGATCAATATTGAAATCATACCCTCCTTAATTCTATGCTCAAATATAGAAAAATAAGCCGGATGATACCAGTAAAATTTGGAAAGGTATTTGTAAGGAGTATTTTTGTTATAAAAAATTGAAAACATGACAAGGTCAGTTTTAGTGTTGCTAGCTGTAATTATTATAAATTATTCAGCTTATTCAGTGCCACAGGAACCTGAAGGGTGCAATATATTCTTTGATTTTGAACCTGCCGGCAACAGTTTTATAAGCCTGGCCTACCACCTGGGAGATAAACAATATATTAAAGACACCCTTTACACGGATCAGGATGGTAAGGCAAGACTTAAAAGATCCGAAGCACTTGACAGGGGCTTATACATGGTTGTTTTCCCTGACAATAATCTTTTCGAAATGATTATTGCGGATGACCAGCAATTCACTGTATCATGTAACAGGGATGATATTATCAACACTCTGCGCTTTGAAGGCTCCGAGGAAAACACAGCTTTTATCGAATACAGGAAAAGGTGGAGGTCCTTCCAGGAAAGATCGGGTGAATACAGGCAGAGGATAAGCAGTCTCAGTAACCCGGACTCTGTAAATATCCTGCAGTCGGATCTGAAAGATATGGAAGAGGAGATTCTTGATTATATAAGAACAACTGCATCCAATCATGAGGGCACACTGCTATCGGCCATGTTAAAGTCAATGCTGCCGGTAAGGGTGCCTGACTTTGATATTCCCGATAATGTCTCAAACAGGGATTCAGTGCAATGGATCAGGGGATACTTATATAATAAAGATCATTTCTTTGATAATGTGGATCTGGGTGAACCCGGTCTTATACACACCCCCATTCTGCATAATAAGTTAAAAACTTTTTTCAGTGATGTTATAATACAGGCTCCTGATTCTGTTATCAGGGAGATAAGGACTGTTATGGATAAAGCCGGAGAGGATCCGGAAGTTTTCCGTTTTACTTTATCCTTTCTTTTCAATCATTTCCGCGGCAGCCAGGTTATGGGGCATGATGCCATTATAGTAATGCTGGCTGACGAGTATTATTTAAACGGAAAGGCTGAATGGGCTGAGGAAGAGTTCCTGGAAAACCTGAGAAAGGATCTGGCGGGTATAAGACACACCCTGATAGGTAAACAGGCAAAAGATCTTGTAATGCAGACCTATTCAGGACAACCCCGCTCTGTTTACGACATTGATTCTGAATTCACTGTTCTTTATTTCTGGGAACCTGACTGCGGGCATTGCAATGAGGCAACCCCCCTGCTCAGGGAGTTTTACAATGAATACAAGGATAATGGTGTTGAGATATATGCCGTATGCACACAGGGCAGTAAGGAAGAATGGATGGATTATATAGCTGAAAACGGTCTCGAATGGATAAACGGCTGGGATCCCACCAGGAGCACCAGCTTTGACTATTATTATAATGTTAAAGCCACCCCTCTTATTTACGTCCTGAATAAAGACAAAGAAATAATTGCCAAGAATCTGCCTGCCGGCAATCTAAAACAGTTTATAGACAATTACCGCCGTATGCATTAGTATCAAATCACCGGGCTATTATTATTTCATTCCCTGGTATTATCACGCCTGGTACAAAGCCGCTGTTGCACTGGTATCAGGTCACTGCCATCACCACTTCGGGCCGCACAATCAGCTTTTAAGCACTTGTTTCATATAAAGCACCAGGCTGTAAATATCCTCAAACTGCTTTTTTGTAACTGAGCTCTCATACACCCATTTACTTGCCTTTCCGTCAGATACAATAGTTATCGATGGACTTACCGCATTCTTTCCTGCTTTTATCCCCAGCCTGTTGAGTGCCCTCTCTGTCCAGTATAACAGCAGTCCACTACCCTCCAGTTTAATGGTCATCCGTGTACGCAGGGGATAAGTAAACACCCCTTCATCTTTTATAAAAGTAAGGTCCGAACCTTCGAACAGCCTGTCAAACACTCCGTTCAGAGCAAGGTCTTCCGGTGCTCCCTGGGTAATACCGCTGCCTGATGCCAGCCATACCTTGTCAGCCTCCCTTATGGCAATATGTATATCATGAGAAGAAAATATAACTGACTTATTATTCTCCGATGCCAGTTTCCTCAGCAGGTAAACAAGCTCATACCTGTTAGGAAGGTCAAGGAAAGCTGTTGGCTCATCCAGCAGTATAAGCTCGGTATCCTGCGCCAGCGCCCTGGCTATCATTGCTCTCTGCTTCTCTCCATCTGACAGCTCACCTATATTTATTTTTGAGTGAGATGTAAGTCCCACACTGCTTATCGAACGTTGAACCACAGACCTGTCGGTGTCATTCAGCCGGCCAAGCCAGTTGGTATGCGGGAAACGGCCCAGTGACACCAGCTCGTAAACCGACATATTATAGACGGTGGCAAGGCCGGTGAAAACAAAACTTATCTTTTTGGCAAGTTCCGGACTCATATATTGTCCGGGTTTCTGCCGTGATATAAGCACATCACCATCCAGGGGGGGGTGTAATCCCGCTATGGTACGCAGCAAAGTGCTCTTACCTATACCATTAGGCCCTATCAGGGCTACCATTTCCCCCTGCCTTACCGACAGATTAAGCGGAGGCATCAGTATCTTTTCACCTGCTGTGCCTCCGCCATAGCCGATGCTAAGGTTAACAGTATTTAATATTTCATTTGATGATGTCATTATGTAAACCTGATAAATTTATTCCTCCTGATAATTATCCATATCAGTACCGGGATACCTATCAGTGCTGTTACTGAATTAACCGGGAGCACCCTCCCACTCCCAGGCAAATGGCTAATTATATCACTCAGCAACAATACATTAGCGCCACACAACATGGTTGCAGGCAGCAGGTAATTATGAGATGAAGTGGCAAAGAGGAGTCTGCATATATGAGGCACAGCTATACCGATAAATGCGAGGGGACCGCAAAAAGCGGTAACGCTGCCAGCCAGTATGCTGGTACTAATAAATACAAGGATCCTTGCTGTCCTAACCTTCAGTCCTATGCTTGTTGCATGGTCCTCACCCAGTAGCAGGGCATTCAGCATCTTGGTAGTAACAATACTGAGTGCCAGCCCTGCAAGCACACTGAAGATAAGTACATTCAATTGCTGCCATGACAGGTTGCCCAGGCTACCCATTGTCCAGATAACAAATGACTTGAGCATTGATTCACTGCTGAAATATTGCAGTATGCTCACTATGGCAGAAACAACACTGGCAAACATTATTCCAAGAATAAGCACCGTCATTATATCCCTTACCCTTACCGAGACCACCATGATGAGTATAAGTACCAGTCCTGATCCGAGCCAGGCAGCTGCCACGATAGCCCAGCTGTTAAAAGCCATGGATATGCCGGCTGTCAGGGCAGAGGAAAGGCCAAGTACCAGTATAGCCACACCAAGACTTGCCCCGGAGCTTATTCCAAGAACATAGGGACCAGCCAGAGGGTTCTGAAAAACCGTCTGCATTTGCAGACCGCTGACAGACAGCGCCATGCCTGCCAGCAGAGCGGTAAGAACCCTGGGAAGCCTGAACTCGTATAACACAGTCATCAGAGCCGGATCCCCTTTCCCTGACAGTGCCAGCAACAGGTCTGCCAGACTGATACTTACAGAACCTGTCAGCATATCAAGGACAAACAGGACAATAAGGAGAATACCAAGCAATAAGAACAAATAATTACGCGGTATAAGAGTACCCGGATTACTTTTTTTAAGCTGCTCGGTCATGGTCATTTGAGAGTATCTGTATTGGTTATAAGCCTGTTATAATAAAACAGTTCGTATTCCGGAAAAAGATCCGGATTAATAATGCTGGCCATGTCCTTTAATAAGATATGTGGATTAAGAACTCCTGATTCCCAGTAATCATTACCGCCATAATTGTTTATTCGTTTATTATTATTATATACCAGACCTCCGGATATAAGGGGCAGCTCAGCCAGGCGGTGATCTACAGACCGGATATCTTCCAGTGATGATGCTGTACCGGTGTTAAGCCAGATATCAGCATCAAGGGCTTTACGGCAGACAGCTTCCAGGCTCATTGGAATTGAAACATCAGATCTCCTGTCTTTCCACAGGTACGTTCCGCCTGCATCCTCAATTAACTTTGATATATAGGAATTACCTGGTGAAACAAACCATTTATCCTTGAACGGCAGTCCAAGCATTACCCTTGCAGGCTCCCTCCCACTATCTTCAATGGTTTTACTGACAGCTCTGTACTCATCTCTTACGGAACGGAAAATATTTTCAGCCAGCTCTTTCTTATCCAGCAGCTCACCATATACCTTTATCCATTCTGCCCGTGCAAGGGGGTGTTGTTCCAGGTAATCAGCAATATACAATACGGGTACATCCATATTGATGAGCCTGCTAAAGGCGGAAGCCGACTCGCTTCCGACACCATAAACCAGCACTACATCTGGGTCTATACTGTATATCAGCTCGGTATTATATCCATTCTCATAACCTATATCAAATACCTTATCCTTATTTATTCTTTCTCTCATCTTCCTGTTATACACAAAAGCAGATCCTGACACAGCCTTCACAAGGTCAATCCCGCCCAGTGTATCTATCATGGACACATGTGTTGTGGATGTGCATACAATGCTTTTTACCGGACTTATAATAATACCTGATGCCGGGATATCCGGTGGCATTAAGGATTTATCCCTGCCTATATAATACACAAAGTTTTTGTTTTTGGCTCCCTGCCAGGGATTTTTAACGGTTAGTTTACTGTAGCCTTCAAATTCTTCAATTATAAACCTTTCTGAATAGTCATTGGATTGTACATTATCATTTGCGCTGTTTGTATCCTGTTTATTGTTTTTACAGGCAAACAATAATAATATCAGTGATATATAAATCACAAAATTTCTGATCCCCATACTTTATCTTATTATCATCTTTTCAGTTAAATCTCCCCCGGGTGCTTCAACAGTAATATAATAGATTCCAGGCAAAAGACCGGAAACATCCAGCTCATGAATAGATCCTGCACCATTGCTGTAGAAGCTCCCCTGCTTTCTTATCCTGGCTGAATTATCAATTATCGCATATTCAGCAATACCCGGTATACCATCAGTCAGCTTTATCTTCAGCCAGCCGGAAGCCGGGTTGGGATAAACAATCATTACATTTTCAGGATGAATAATTTTTTCTACATCATTATAAACAGTGCTGGCAGCCGTTATCACTTTAATGCACAGGTTAAGGGGGTCTGTAAGGTAAGGATGTTCATAAAAGGGATACCAGCCTATTATATCCTTGAACCAGGCCGTGTTTTTTGAAGCAAGCACCGGGGGGCCATGAAAAACAGCAAACTGTTGCTGTTCAGCCGATGCCTCATCACGGTACCACAGGTGCCAGGCAACAAAAAAGTCTTCCGGCAGGGGCACCGGCTCAACAAAATCAAAATACAGGTCACTTGAATCGCGGGCATCGATAATATTCAATGTACGCTGCGCCACGACTGACTCGGGTTCTGTTATCCCTGACATAATATATACCGTAACACTGTCAGTGCTGTTAATATAATTTATGTCAGCCATCTCAAACACCAGTTCTGTCAGTTCGAGTCCGGGTACAACAGTAAATTTCTCAGCGTACATCACCAGGCTATCGCTGTTAAAACCCGTAGTATACCCTGATCCGGGCAGGTCATATTCAGTTACAAAACGTTCATCGCCCATACAGTTACATAATGTGTCATATCCGGCCCTGTTTTCCGCATAGGGATCACGACCGTCCAGCACGCTTACCCCTGATCTTGCCGGATCGAGCCAGGGCATCAGGCTGCGATGCTGTTCTTCATGCAGATCAAATACTATATCGAGCCGTGAATAATAGTCATTCACACTATTTCCGCAAACGGCCTCACCACCGGTCAGCAGTCCCACCACCCTGTGATCCTGGTCAAACAGGGGTGAACCAGATGAACCACCTTCGGTAGTACCCTCATCCCACTGCAGCACCTTCCAGAACCCATCTTCATACATATCCTGGAAAGTGTCAATCACCGGCGGATCATTATCGGTAGTGATCTTTTTCACATCACCCGAGGGATGATGTATCGACACGGTGCTGTCCGGTACTGTACCGCTCACGTCCCATCCGGCAAAATAAGGTTTATAGGTGATGGGCGGAAAATCATCCAGCCTTACAATTGCAAAATCAGTATTCTCATCATCAGCCATCAGTTCTGCACCTGAAAGACTGTAAGCGGTACTGCCGTCAGGCCCATCGCAGTAAGGGCTCTCATACCTGAACACATAAACAGAATTAAAAGCATACTCTTCTGTTTCAATCACGTGGCTGGCGCTAATCACATAGGGTATATTTTCACCGTTTGTATTATTAACAAGGAAGCCGCTGCCCAGCTCTGTGCCGCCTGCTATGATCCTAACTACCGAATTTTTTTCTATCTGCCAGTCTTTTCCTGATTCACAGTTTATATCAACATTACAGGACTGTGAATTACCATAGAACCCATCCTTTGAATCAGCACCGGCAACTATTCCAACAAAATCATGAGCTACCTGTCCTATAACCAGTCGCTCCCCGCCACCCATATCAGTCATATGATATTCAATAATGATTTCCTGTCCGGGTACCGGCACAACAGCCAGTCCCCTTCCCTGCTTATTATTCAGCCGGGTAAATGGTCCTTTAACCGAGAGCATATTATTATCGTAGACAAACACTTTTTCTCCCTCACGCAGATCGAAGGTGCTGAAAATGATATTCACTGACCGGGCGCTTTCGGATCTTATTCTCAGGTACCACACATAGGTGCCTGAGCCTGAGCTTACAGTCTTCCCGGAGTTATCAGGACTGTAATTTACTTTTCTGGCTGCAGCGAAGGTGCTGTTGCCAGGCACATTATAAAAAGCATCCCTCAGGCTGTCTGTCATATCTGCAGGAAAATACAATTCTTCCAGTATCTCATCCGAGTTTATCACTTTATCTGCATCCGGAGAACCGGGCTCATGCACTATCTGTGAAAACAAAAGAAAGGGGTAAAAAAGCAACACTGCAATTATGACCCATTGTCTCCCGGGGATGATTAATCTATCTAACGGACCTGCCATAATGATATGTTTTTGCCGGAACTGTCATTCACTGTTTACCGTTTTTTGCTGAAGCTCAGACCGCCGGAGATCAAATATATAAAAGAATTCGCTTATAAGGATATCCACAGGTCTGTCATTAATGATTACTCACCGGGCATTAAAATGCCTTCAATATTATCCAGGCAGACATATGCAGGGTTATTAATGCCCCATTCGCCGGTATCAGAGGAAGCCATCTCGAAGACCAGGGCTTTGATAAATCCGAATTCCTCAAGATTAAGTGTTTGCCATGTATCCAGTATATAGTCCTCCGAGGGGTCACCGGACCTGAAATCGGCCAGGTAAAACTCAACACTGCCCAGTGCCTTCATTGAATTATCCAGTGGAGTGATTATCAGCTTGAACCAGTCAGGATCATTCCCATCACTACCCCCGAATTTCTTAGCAAAATCATCACCATTAAGCATGACCTTATATGCATACCTTGTATTGCTGAGGGACAGGCTTTCCACCTTTTCTTCAAGGCTAAAAAATATGGTGTCGGGAGAGCCTGAATAGTAGAATACAGAATAGTTGGATGACATTTCAGCGCCTGTCCCGGTTACAGAGCTGTACTGGTTGGTATAATCGGCTGTTTCGGTATCAGAATGGTTTGTATATGCAAATCCGGACCAGGCAGCCCAGTCCTGGTTATAATTATTTACAAAGAAAGCGTTCCCCGACCAGAATCCTCCTTCATTATCTGATCCGTTCCAGTATCCTGTTGTACCAGGATCCAGTTCTTCAAAATCAATACTGTCAGTTCTGACTTCTTCTTTTGTACATGCTATAGCAAAAGCAGCTGTCAAAATGACGATAAGTAATAATACTTTTCTCATTTTAATGTATTTTTGGTTAACTACTTAAGCAAGCAGGAAATAAGTGAATGGCAAAAATGCGATCGCTTTTATCCCGAAAGCTCTAATTATTCCGGTCGGGCAGGTCTTCTGACTCGTCCCGGCCCAGGCAACCTTCCCATATGCATTACAACATACAGTGGTATTAACAGCCTGTAGCCATGACTGCATAAGTAAGAATGCAGACGGGCATCACAGCAGCGGGTACTGTTGCGGATTTTAACCGCATTCCCTTTCAGGGCTTCCTCAATTGAATTATGAGTAAGCACCACCTGACCTGCTACAAATATATTATTAATACGGGGAAGATGGGCAGGAAAAATATAAAAAAACCGATTAGGAGATTAAGGCTTACAGGGCTATTATTAATTCAGGGCGCCGCAGGATTTTCTCTTCACCAGGACAGGCGCTATTTTGACCGATCTTTTATACTTGCCTTTGCCATCATTCTTTATTTCGGTCCACAGCATCTGGGATGTTTTAAGCGCAAGTGCAGCATAGTCTCTTTTTAATGCTGAAACAGCAGGTTCGGTCAGGCTGAATCCTGGTCGTTCATCCATTGCAATAATTGCAATATCTGCCGGTACCCGTATATTTTTATCCTTTAATAAGGACAGCAAGGGGTAAATCATATCAGCATCTTTCACTATGAAGAGGTGTTTAGCATCAGGGGGACGGATATCTTTAATAATTTTTTCCACATCCTCTTCATCTATAAGACTGCCGGAGTTCAGCACATTCACAGTAATATGGGCAGTGGTATTTTTTTCATGCAGGCTTTCAAGAAGCAAAGCTGTTTCACAGGGAGAAACAGTACTGTTCTTACATTCCAGGACAGAGATTCTTTCATACCCCAGTTCATGTATATGACCCGCCACCATCCTGCATGCTTTTTCATTATCACTGCTCACCAGGTTAATCCTGTGGTTGACCACTATCTTTTCGAGAACAACAAAAGGGAAACCGGACGTTTTAAGTTCCCGTATAAGCATATCATCAGCAGCGTTACCATATATAATTATACCTGTATATGCATTCTTTATTTTATCAACAAGAAGCTTAAACTTCTGTTCATTCTCATTTCTCGAGATAAGGGTAAATGCCATTCCTATACTTGAGAATGCCCTGTCCAGCAAAGGTGCAATCTTAAAAATAAAATGGTCATCAAAACCGGGCACTATCATAGCAATAATGCTTGCCTGCGCTTTACTGGCCGTACTCCTGGTTTTACTCTGCCGGGGTGGCTTATCACCAAAATACCCCATCTGCCTTGCAGTATAGAGCACTTTTTCCTGGGTATCGGGTTTTATGCCGTACCTCGATGCTTTATCATTAAGAACGAGAGATACGAGGGTGCTGGAAAAGCCGCATCTTTCTGCAATGTCTTTTATTTTTACCCTTTTCTCCATTTCCTTTAATTAAATGGTAGTTTAATAACTATAAAATCAGCCGCATATATATGTTATTTTTTCTTAGGCGGCTTATACCCTTTTTGTTTGGCCGCCTGTTCCAGCCTTGCCTGGAACTTTGATTTCTTCTGCGGTTTTTTCCTGTTTTCATCAAGCTTTTTCAACACTGCATCCTCGTCAATAAAGCGTTTGGATATCATATTCTGTGCGAAGGTTATAATATTGGCAAGGAAATAATAATAAGTCAGTCCGGCCGAAAAATTATTTAAAATAAACATAAACATCACCGGCATAATATACATCATCATCTTCATTCCCGGCATCTGGTCCTGTCCGGTTGCAGAAGGACTGTTTATTTTCATTGTTATGATTGTTGAAACAGTCATCAGCAGTGTAAACAGGCTTATATGGTCGCCATATAGGGGAATAGTAAAAGGCAGGTCAAGTATGGAGTCATATGTTGAAAGGTCATCTGCCCATAAAAAAGACTCCTGTCTCAGCTCTATTGATGTAGGGAAGAACCTGAACATAGCAAACAATATAGGCATCTGCAGGGCCATAGGCAGGCAGCCTCCGAGCGGACTAACACCTGCTTTCTTATAAAGGTCCATTGTAGCCTGTTGCTTTTTCATGGCATCTTCCTTCTTGGGAAATTTTTTCGCCAGCTCATCGACCCGTGGTTTAAGCACTTTCATCTTTGCCTGTGACTGAAAGGATTTGAAGGTCAGGGGGAAGAGGACGATCTTAATGATCAATGTAAGTATCAGGATAATTATACCATAATTATTTATTGAATCATTAAGCCAGTTAAAGATATTGAGTATTATATGCTTATTGATGAACTTGATAATATTCTTACCCAGCATAACCAGCTCTTCCATCTCCATATCATACTCCTTCAGGATATTGTATTTATTGGGTCCGAAATACAGGCTCATATCATACTTAACGGATGCAGAAGGATCAAAGGGCACACTGAGTTCTGACACACAGTGTCTCAGATACTTACTATCTTCAGGCATTGTAGTATAAGCAACATATCCATTTGAGAAATACTCTCCGCTTACCAGTACTGAAGAAAAGAACTGATCTTTGAAAGCAAGCCATTTCAGCCTGGTAGGTATATCCTCTTCTTCGAAGTCTTTCTGTGATCTGTCCCTGAACCCATCCACATCATCATTATAATGTTTGTACTTAATATTGGTCCAGTTATTCTCATTCTGTCTGCCTTTCTCCTGTTGCGGTATATATGACTGCCAGTCGAATGTAAGGGAGCTTATATTTGACGCCAGGACATTGTCCATGCCTACAAAGCGGACATTAAAATCCACCATATATTCACCTGGCTCGAGGCTATAAATATATTCTATATACTCATTATCTGACACTTTGAGCCTGAACACAACGCTTGCCTGTCCATCCGAGGCATCGGTGACCGCAGAGGTATTAACCGGCTCAAAATACATTTTATCTGTCTCGATACGCTTATTCTCACGGGTAAAAAATTTAAATCCAAAAACCGTGGAATCGCCGTCAAAGAGTATCAGTGGCTTCTGATCGTAGGTATAATACTCTGTCAGCAGGGCGGAATAAGGTCTGCCTCCCTTGCTTGATATCTCCAGTTCAAGCTTATCATTCTTAAGCACAAAAAATTCGTTTTCACCCTGAAAAGCTTCAGCAAAGGCACCTGTATACCGGGGTGCCGTTTCTTCTTCTTCTTCCTGAATTATCTCTGCTGGCACTTCCACTTCCTCTTCAATGATGGTATCTTTTTCATTTACCTGAGCAGGAGATATAATTTGATTTATTTCATTGACCCTGTTTACTGCTTCCGGGGTCCCCGGTTTAAATTCCAGGGCTTTCAGGTACTGAAGTTTTGCCTCCTCATAATCACCTTCTTCATATAATGAGTCAGCCACGCTGACAGCTGACTCGTATGAATTTTTCAATTTATTGCTGTTATACAGGCTGAATCCTATAAAAATGGCAAATATCAGTACCAGTCCTGTTATTGTATTTCTGTCCATTAATTCCTAATCTAAAATTTTTTCCTAATCTATTTAATTCTCTTCTCTACAGCAGGCTTTAATAAATTCAACAAACAGGGGATGGGGATTTACCACTGTACTGCTGTATTCAGGATGAAACTGCACTCCAACAAACCATTTATGCCTGGGTATTTCCATTATTTCCACCAGTTTTGATTCGGGATTAACACCTGTAGCTACCATGCCGGCATTTTCAAAATCCTCCAGGTATTTATCATTAAATTCGTACCTGTGCCTGTGTCTTTCCCTTACCTCGTTTTTATTATATATCTTAAAAGCTTTTGATTCATTTTTTATCATACACTTATAACCACCCAGTCTCATTGTACCCCCTTTATAGGTAATATTCTTCTGCTCCTCCATAAGGTCGATCACGGGGTTGCCGGCATCAGGGTTTATTTCCGTTGAATCGGCATCCTTATAATTCAGAACATTTCTTGCAAATTCTATAACGGCGCATTGCATTCCCAGGCAAATTCCAAAGAAGGGTACATTATTCTCCCTGGCATATTTAACGGCTATTATCTTTCCTTCAATACCCCTGGCTCCGAATCCAGGTGCCACAGCAATACCATCAAGATGTCCGAATTGTGATTCTGCATTATCGGCCGTTATTTCTTCGGAATGGATAAGCTGCAGGTTTACACGGCACTCATTTGATGCTCCTCCATGTGCAAAAGACTCCACTATTGACTTATAGGCATCAGGCAGCTCAACATACTTGCCTACAAGGCCAATATTTACTTCTGATTTTGGATTGGCCTGTTTGCGCAGAAAATCACGCCACACCTTAAGTGGTGGTTCTTCTTTAAGCTCCAGTTTCAATCTGTTTAGTACTGTTTTATCCAGTCCTTCCTCCAGCATTTTTACCGGCACCTCGTATATAGATGACACATCAACAGACTGAACTACTGATTGTTTATCAACGTTACAAAAAAGAGCAACTTTTTCTTTCACGTCCTCGGTCAGTTCCTCTTCGGTTCTGAGAACAAGCACATCCGGTTGCACACCTGCTTCAAGCAATGCTTTTACCGAGTGCTGTGTCGGTTTTGTTTTATGTTCGCCCGATGCCTTGAGATAGGGAACAAGCGTCAGGTGTATCACCAGACAGTTACTCGGTCCCTGGTCCCATTTCATCTGCCTTACGGCTTCAATATATGGCAGGGATTCGATATCACCCACCGTGCCGCCTATTTCTGTAATTACCAGGTCATACTCACCTGTCTTACCAACAAGTTTAATTCTCCTTTTTATCTCATCAGTTATATGAGGTATAACCTGCACCGTTTTACCCAGGTAATCGCCTCGTCTTTCTTTCTCGATTACCGTTTTGTATATGCGTCCTGTTGTTACATTATTAGCCTGGGTGGTATGGACATTAAGAAATCGCTCATAATGTCCCAGGTCAAGGTCTGTTTCGGCCCCGTCAATAGTAACATAACACTCACCATGTTCATAGGGGTTAAGTGTTCCCGGATCAATATTTATATATGGATCGAGTTTCTGAATAGTCACACTATAGCCTCTGGACTGCAGCAATTTAGCCAATGATGATGAAATAATACCCTTACCGAGCGATGAAGCAACTCCACCGGTTACAAAAACATATTTAACCTCTGCCAAAACGAAATATTTATATTAAAAAAATGAATCCACTAATCATCTATACCCGACTGATCTATCAGTCTTATTTTTTCTTCCAGTATTTCTATGTTTTTCTTTGCATTATCGATTTTTGACTGTACCTCCTGTATCATCGATTCAGCATTCTTTGATTTTGAAAAGAATCCAATATTATTTTCCCATACCACTATATCGTTCTCCAGCTGTTTCAGTTTATTCAGGAATTTCTCCCTGTCGCCCCTCAACTTACGCACGGCCTTTGGTGTTTCCTTAATATTATCAAGCTTTGTCTGGTATTTGAGTATGGCTTTTTCCTCATCATCTATCTTCAGCCTGTCAAACTGTTCATTAAGAGCATTCCGGTACCTGTTAATTATTGCATCCTTATCTTTATAAGGAACAAAGCCTACTTCAGCCCATAATTTTTGTATGTCTTTAAGCTTTTCAAAGGCCTCATTTATATTATCTCCGGGCTCAAAATTCTCCAGTTCCTCAATCAGCTTTTCTTTTTCTTTAAGGTTATCCTCAAAAGAGCTGTCCATACTGGCGAAGTGCTCGGCCTTACGTTCAAAGAACCTGTCACAGGCTTTTCTGAATCTCTTCCATATCTTATCAGAATACTTTCTTGGCACCGAGCCTATAGCCTTCCACTCTTTCTGCAGCCTTATCAGCACATCTGTTGCTTCTTTCCAGTCAGTACTTTCCTGGTATTCCTCTGCCTGCATACATAATTCTGTTTTCTTTTGCAGATTTTCCATCTGCTGTTCCTTATTCTCGGCATAAAACTTTCTTTTAGCCTGAAAGAAAGCATCACAGGCTGTTCTGAAGCGTTGGTATATGCTGTTATTATGTTTTTTAGGTGCAAAACCTATAGTTCGCCATACACGTTGCAGTTCGATTACCTCTTTTGCTCTTTTCTCCCAGTCTTTAAATGAATTCAGGGAGAGCTGATTTATTTCCTCCACCTTTTCACAGAGGGCTGTTTTCGCTTCCAGGTTTTTTTTCTGCTCATCTTTCTGCTTCTCAAAATACTCATGGTGTCTCCTGTTTATTACAGAAGTGGCAGCTTTGAACCTCTCCCACAGTTCTGCCCTGGACTCCCTGGGGACAGGTCCTGTCTCTCTCCATTGCTGATGGTACTCCTGCAGCACTCTGAAAGCATTGACAGGATTTGGTTCCTTCAGCAATTCTTCAGCTTTTTCACAGAGCTTTATTTTTGTTTCAAGGTTCTTTTTAAAATCCAGATCCCTTAATTCCTTATTTATCTTAATATAATCATAAAATATCTCAACATTGAGATTATATGTTTCCCACAGATTCCTGAGTGATGACTGAGGAACAGGTCCGACTGAATGCCATTCGGCCTGCAGGTCCCGGAATTCCTGGAAAGTTTTGTTTATTGACTCCTCCCTGTTAACAAGGTCCTTTATTCTGTCAATTATATCGTATTTCCTTTTAAGGTTCTCCTGTTTCTGTACCTCGAGTTGTTTATTGAACTCCGTTCTCTTACCCCGGTAACGGGCGAGAAGATCCTTTATTTTTATTTCCAGGGGATCATCAGCTGGTTTATAGTCTTCAATCCTTCCCCCCTCCTGAAGAAATTTTTTCTTCTTCTGATCTGTCTCAGCCTTATATTTTTTATAGAATATTGTTTTTATCTTCTCTACATCATCATTAATTTCATGCAGGGGCCGGTTTTCGATAAGCAGCTCAAGTGTTTCAGTCAACTCCTCCTGTGAGCGCCCCGAGTAATCAACTTCTGGCAGTTCCTCCGGTTCTGTTTTATCATCTGCAGATGCCTTTTCAGCATCTTTCTTTTTTACTTCACCTTCAGCCTTTTCAGCATCTGCTTCTTTTTCTTCGCCTTCAGCCTTTTCAGCATCTGCTTCTTTTTCATCACCTTCAGCCTTTTCAGCATCTTTCTTTTTTACTTCACCTTCAGCCTTTTCAGCATCTGCTTCTTTTTCTTCGCCTTCAGCCTTTTCAGCATCTTTCTTTTTTACTTCAGATTCCGTTTTATCATTATTAGTTTCGGCAGATTTATTATCTGCGTCGAAATGTTCATCACGAACAGAGTCATCCGGATTCATAACAGTCATAATTAATCCTTTTATATGAGCACATTATCAGATTTTTAATTCCTTAAATCTGAGAACCATCAAGGTTACGAAAATATTGAATTATTTAGAAAAACTCAAAGAATAACAGTTTTAATAATTTAATGCTGTCCATCAGCATGTTACTTGTGTTTGAATAATTTCACACATCCGGGTCAGGCAGAATAATAATTTAGTCTTCTAAATCTGCTTCTCCCTTTTCTCCTGACAGATTCCTGTTCTTTTCCAGAAGAAATTTAAAAGGATACAGTGCTCTCTCTATCAGCCTCATATCATCTGTGATTATCTCAGCTTTTGCCTCCATATTCTGGCTGAATTTCAGGTCTTTACCATAGAAAGTAGACAAACCGTCGGGTAGTTCAACATCAAGAATATACATGTTTTCATGCGGCACCAGTGAACGGCTGTGTATAACACCCCTTACCATTCCATATTCAAGGTAAGGGTATCCTTTGAGCTGTATATTCACATTCTGTCCTTCGCGTACCTTACCCGACCCTGTCATGGGTATCCTTATCCTGGCAATTATCTTATTTTCTCCTTCAGGCACAACCGTCATCACCGTTTCACCTTCGCGGACGGATTGGTTTTCTGCCCAGTAACGTGTAAATGTCACATTGCCATCTATCGGGGAAACAAGCAGGTGATTCTGTATCCACCAGTCGAGTCTTGATTTAAGCCTGATAAGCTCATCAACGACAGCTGACCTGTAATTTTGTCTTTCCTCTTCCCCCGCAGCAACAAGATCCCGGAGTATTTGTTTCTTTGACGCCAGGTCGATACGCATGGAGGCGGCATCCAGCACAACCTGCACCATTTCAATTTTTAAGGAATAATATTTTTGTTTGGAGTTTTCAAGTTCAGCATCAGGCAACAATTCCTGCTCATTAAGCAGAGAATCCCTGAAGTATTTCTTTTCTTCCAGCTTCAGCCTTGAAGATATCAGCTCGTCTTTACTTTTGAGCTTGTAAATATAATCTTCGATACTCTTTATTTCTTCTCTTACAGCGTCAATCTTCTTACCGTAATAGTCTATCTCAAGATGATTGAGATAATCAATATAGATTTTCCTGAATGAGGAATACCTGTCCTGTATCTCCCCCAGGCCGGGATTATCAGGCAATTGTTGAGATATCCTGCCTGATGAGTTTATTATATCTGCTGAGCTGATACTGTCAAGGAAAGAACTCAGCCATTGCACACTCTGGTATGAAGCGGTTGTTTCGAGTACTCCCAGCACAGATTCCTGCATAACATGTTGTCCATCCGAAACAAAGAGATGCTCTATATCTCCGGACACCCTTGCCACTATGTTTGCAGGAGGTTTTTCGGTGGTTATCAATGCATCCGCTCTTACTATATAAGGGTATTTGATTATCCATGAAATAAGCAGGAGCATCAATATTATGATGCCCACCACGGCTGTACCCCATCGTATTGCCGAGGCCGGGGGAGTATTCATTATCTCTTCAACCGGCCGGGAGTATCTTATTTCATGTGATAATTTTTTCAAGGTTTAAATATTTATATCATAAAGATTAACAACAATTAATTTCATTGTATGGCACCATTCGTTTCATAAGCTCTTAGCTCCCCAGTTCAAGCTGGTCGCGAACAAGGTTATAATATGCACCCTGCTTTCTTATCAGCTCTTCATGGTTACCTGTTTCCTTTATTCTCCCCTTATCCAGCACCACTATATTATCTGCTGTGCGAACCGTGCTTAAGCGGTGTGCTATAACCATCACAGTTTTTCCTGAGAAAAACTCGTTCAGGTTTGTAACTATCCTTTTTTCATTTGCTGCGTCGAGCGAGTTTGTTGCCTCATCGAAAAAAAGGTAATCAGGGTCTTTATATACTGCCCTGGCAATAAGTATCCTTTGTTTCTGCCCCTGGCTCAGTCCCTGGCCATCATTTCCAATCCTTGTATTAATTCCCAGGGGCAGGGCATCAACAAAATCACTGATCCTGGCTATTTTTATCGCCCTGAGAAGCCGGTCCCGGTCAATAACATCCAGTCCCGGAGCAATATTCCCTGCAATTGAATCTGGGAAGATATAACCATCCTGCATGACCACTCCCACCCTGCTGCGCCACGTTCTGAGGCTCAGATTTTTCAGGTTTGTATCACCTACCATTATATCTCCCTCAACAGGGTCATAAAATCCCAGTATCATTTTCAGCAGGGTTGTTTTTCCGCTGCCGCTGGTTCCAACAAGTGCGGTCACTTTATTCTCCGGTATAACTATACTGACATCTTTTAACACATAAGGTGATCTCGGACCCTCATACTGGAAAGAGAGATTATTGATATATATACTTTTATTGTGGGGAAGGTTTTTTACTTTCATATCCTCCTCTGATTCTTCGGAGCTGCCTGCCTGCACCTCCGACAGTCGGTCGAGACTCATCCTTGCATCCTGTGCCGTTCTGAAAAACACCACCATCTGGTTAACCGGTATATTGAGCTGGCCGATAATAAACTGGACAGCAAGCATCATACCCAGGGTCATATTGCCTGAGAGAACAGCAGTAGCCGCGATAATAGTAATAAGCACATTGGATGCCTCATTTATCAGCCGGCCACCGGCAAGCTGGTATTGCGAAAGGCTCATTGCCTTCACCCTGGTCTTAAATAATGATGCCTGTATATTTTCCCATTCCCATCGTTTGCTTGTCTCACTCTGTGCAAGTTTAATTTCCTGCATGCCTGTAATTATGTCAATCAGCCTGGCATTATTATCAGACAGCTGTTTGAACCGTTTATGGTCCAGCCTGGCACGAGACCTCATAAATACAGAAACCCAGGCAATATATAATGTTGTTCCGGCAATAAAAACCAGCAGTATAGATAAATTATAGATTGCAAGCACTATCCCGAACACAAGCAGGTTGACAAATGAAAAAAGCACACTGAGGGAGGTATTACTGAGGAAGGACTCTATACGCTGGTTATCTTCTATTCTCTGCAGTATATCTCCACTCAGCTTCTTGTCGAAATATGATACGGGCATGGACATCATCTTATAAAGAAACCCGGATACAATAGCTACATTCACCCTTGTACTTATATGCAATAACAGCCAGCCCCTTACAAACTCTACTGACATTCTGCCTGTTACAAGTGCAAGCTGGGCAAACAAAATAAGATATATAAAATTAAGGTTGCCGGTATTAATACCAATATCTATAACAGACTGGGTAAGGAATGGAAATATTAACTGTATAATGCTGCCTATCAGTAAGCCCAGGAAGATCTGAAAAAAATATTTCTTATACATTTTAACATATCGCAGCAGAAAGCGGAAGCCGGTCTTCACCTCCCTGTCTTCATCCTGTTCATAGAAATCAGGTGTGGGCTGTAGTATCATCACCAGTCCCACCATCTCATCATTAATCTTTGTTGTGGCCCAATTTTGTTCGAACTCCTCCCTTGAGTATTTCACTTTTCCCCTTGCCGGGTCTGCTACATATACTATGTCTTTCTTAATCCTGTAGACTACCACAAAATGATTTTGTCTCCAGTGAACTATACATGGCAGTGGTGTTTCCCCGGCAAGTTTCTCAAATGGTATACGTACTCCAAGGGTTCTGAGACCTATTGATTCGGCAGCCTCTGATACACCCAGGAATGAAACGCCCTCACGGGTAATATAACTGCGTTCTCTCAGCTCCGGGAGACTGAAATTTTTCCCATGGTAACGGGCAACCATCTTCAGACAGGTTGGTCCGCAATCCATAGCATCTGCTTGCCTTTCAAAAGGGAATGACATACCGGTTTTATAATTAAAGTCTGTAAATATATCCATTATTTGACTCTATTCAAACACAGATGCCGGTAGCTTAATGATATGGATTCATTCAATATATTATCCGGGAAATACTATATTTGCCCCAAATATTAATTCGATGTGTTAAAAAAACACTCTGACAAAAAATTAATAGAGGGAATTCGAAAGGGGAGTGATGATTCTGTAAATTACCTCTATGACTCATTTTTTGATATCATAAAATCATATGTGCTTAAAAATTCAGGCACAGTGGATGATGCTTATGATATATTCCAGGATGCCCTTATGGTACTGTTTAAAAAGGTACAATCAAACCATCTTGAACCCGGGACAGATATAAAGCGATATATTATAGGCGTATCCAGAAACCTCTGGCATGAACAAATAAGGAGGAAAAAGAAGGATGCAAACATTGAACCTGAGCCGGCCGATGAATTTGATCCTTTTGCTTTACTCGACACCCCTCTTGAGCAAATAGTGCAGCGGTCTTTTCTGAAGTTAAAGCCCGAATGCCGAAAGGTACTAGAGATGAGCATCATGGACAAAGACTATTCAGATATTGCCAGGGAGATGGATTATAAATCTGAGGAATATGCACGCCGTAAAAAATACCTGTGTAAGGAGGCATTGCTGAAAATCATCAAAGCAGATCCTGAGTACTGAGGATCATACAGGCCTTTAGCTTCGAAACAGTTCCGGATAAAAATAAAATCACACTGTATATACTTCAGTAATCCGTCAAGAATGTGTTAGGCTTACTCCTTTCTTAACCGGTAGTAATACCTCAGAGTCAAAAAGCCGGCAAGCATAAGGACAAGGATAATAATATATTTATGAAAATTATAATACACCGGGCTGTCATCCCCGATAATCACCAGCGTGCTCCAGAAGTAGGGATGTGATCTCATCTGGTCAGCTTCCTCAAGATACTCCATCCGTGCCTTTCTCAGAGAATGGCTTTTTGAGCGGCCTTTCTTTATATTGCGGTAGAAATTTTTAACGATTGTATTTCCGGAGAGGTCATCAACCTCCCATAATGACATGATTACGCTGGGACTGCCTGAATAGAAGAAGCCCCTGGCCAGACTCATCACTCCTTCACCTGACTGAAGATACCCGCTCCCGGTATTACATGAACTGAGAAATACCATTTTTGCGTTTATATCAAGGTTATAAACCTCATAGGTATTCAGCATTCCATCTTCTGCAGTTCCAGTCTCAGGACTGAACACCATCCTCGAATACATAGGATCGTTATCATTCAGCAGGGTGTGCATTGCCATATGCACAATATCACCCTCAACAGCATTTCTTTTAAAAGTGCTTTCAGTAGCCTGTGAGTCCATATACAGTCTGCCACCCATAATCTTATTGATAAAAACGGCTTCCTCCCTGGCACCGGGTATATTGGCAAGGCTATCGCGTCCGGACTGCCTTGTATTCATTATATCATCAATATCCATTCCTTCGCTGTAGTCAGGGGCAAAACTGACAACACTATTCTTTATGCCGGCCTTCGGGGACGGGGTCTCAGTCATCAGGGTACCGGAATATTCATATACAATTTCATATTCATTAAGAAGGTAATCCAGTTCACGGTAATTTATTTCATCCGTATCCGGAACCAAACTGATAAGTGTTTCAAAGGGTATATAATACATCAAGCCATCGGGTGAAATCACCAGCCTGTCTGATATGAGATTATCTTTCACCGGAAGAATAAACATCTTATATAAATCATATGAAAGTGAAATATACTCATTATACTGTGCTCTTGCACCCCCGTTTATTGCGGGATTAACCAGTATATCCCTGAACCCGAGTAATTTTTCCCTGAAATCACCGGGCAGCTCCACTTTCTCAAGCAGGGTCGTATCGTCGTTCACTAGCATTATATACAGGAGGCTGTCAGACATATAATATTCAATAAAATCGCCTGATCTTCCAATATTTCTTTTTATATCATCAGGACTGCTCACGCCGGTGTTGTACTTAAGATCATAGTACCGCGGATAATCTTCCTTAAATACCTGCACCAGCGAATCATAGACTGTACTGGATTTGAAGCTTAGCATTTTATAATGATCAATCAGTTCAGGATCAGGTTCCGGTTTAGCCGATTCGCTGTAAACCACTTCATTATAGTCACGTATATCCGAAAGCAGTTGCTTTTCCGTTTCTGCAAGTTCTTCCGGCAGGCGAAAATTCATTGATCGGTTATTCCTGGTGGCAGCCAGCAATCCCGCCGCCTTTGATTTTTCCGATATTATAACCGAGCGTTCGAGGTAGGTCCGGTCGCCCGTAATGCTATACAATTCGTACAGCACCAGCATGCCCATATTATAGGCATCATCAAAACGCCCGGATATACGGCTGCGACTTTCGTCTTCATTTATCTCAAGCCTTGTTTCCTCAATAATCTCAATAGCTTTTTCCGCAGCTGACAGTGATTCTTTGAGGTCCTGAATACCGCCACCCCCGGAGCTGTACATTTTATGCAGCACACGGCTTTTTTG
>JAWLFR010000139.1:0-5384 GCA_041685495.1 Bacteroidales bacterium | reverse complement strand
AATAAATAATTTCAGGCTTATGACAATTAATGAACTCCTGGTCTCAGCCGGGAAGATAGATATACCTTCAGAAGCAGCCGCCGGGGAATACGGAGAAAAAATGGATCTGATGATATCTATGGTTAACAGGGATATGCTTGCAAGGCCTGACCTGTCAAATCTTACCGCTGATGCCAGCCCGGAAATGATCAAAAATAACTCCCGCAACCATGCAAGTTTTATATATTCAATAATGCTTGCTTTTAATCCGGAAGCACTGGTCAACACCGTTTTATGGGTATACAGGAGCTACAGAAGCCGAAGTTTTTCTACGGAATTCTGGCCGGTATACCTTAATATTTGGATTGATGTAATGAAAGAGACACTTGATGAAAAAAGTTTCATGGAAATATTGCCCCTGTACAGCTGGCTGACAGACAGGGGCGATGATTTTGCTTCAATGACAGAGACCGTATCCGGAGATAATCAAAGCGATATGTAATTTATGGTCAACGCGGAACTGAAAAAATGGTTACCCGAACTAAGCTCCTGTATAGAGAAGAGCAGGGGCTTTATTGTTTTTATCTTCAGTGATAAAGGCGAATTATTATCTTCAAATGCTGCCAAAGTGCTTATTGATGAAAAGGATCCTTCCGGCAGTATTAATAATCCCACATTTGATAAGCTGCTGGAGATAACGGCAGAGGAAGGTGTGTTTGAAGGGGTCATAACCTTCAAAAGTCCTGTTTACGGTTATCAGTCAGCTGATTGCAGGGTGTTCAGGAATAATGACAGGCTGCTTATATCAGGTTCGGTTAACCTTGAGGAGATACTGGATCATAACAGTTCACTGTACAGCCTTAACTGTGAAATCAGCGATCTGCAGAGAATGCTTATCAGGGAGAAAAAAATGCTTGAGATAAAGTCTTCGGAATTGCGGAAGAAGAACCAGGAACTGCTGCAGATGAATGTGGACAGGGATAGTTTATATTCTGTTATTGCACATGATCTAAAGAGCCCGTTTAATGGTATCTTATCCCTGGCAGACCTGCTCTCAGGGGAGATTGCCGATTATTCCCGGGAAGAGATACAGGAGATGGCAGGCCTGATACAGCAGTCAGCGCAGAACGCTCACGATCTGCTGACAAATCTTCTTGAATGGGTACGGGCCCAGAGTGGCGGTATTAAGTTCAATCCGGAGCAGGTAAAAGTGAAAGAGATATTCGAAGGGCTTGAAAATATAGCCGGAATGGCTGCCCGTGAAAAAAACATAAGCCTGCACTTTCATTCAGGTGCAGATGATGTAATAGTGGCTGACAGGGTTATGATCGCCGCTGTGTTGCGCAACCTGGTGAGCAATGCTGTTAAATTCACACCTGGCGGGGGAAGCATAGAGCTAAGGATATCCCGTGAGAAGGATAATATGATAAGATTTTCGGTTAAGGATAGCGGTACGGGCATGACAGCAGAGACCAGAGATAAGATCCTTGGGGGAGAGGAGATTGTTTCCACCCCGGGAACGGACAGGGAGCCGGGAACCGGACTCGGACTGCGTATCTGTAAGAAATTTATTAAAGATCATGGTTCAGAACTGGAAATATCCAGTGAAGAGGGCAGGGGATCAACCTTTTCTTTTTCTGTTCCGCAGAACTGAGATAACTGTTTCCATGTCCTTATCCGAAAAATCAAGATGTGTAACGGCCCGTATATGCTGTTTTCCGAAGGGTATCATGGCAATGCCTTCCTTTTTAAGTTCATCAAGGAATATTCCCGTATCTATTTTTTTAGCCAGTGAGAAAATAATAATATTGGTATCCACCGGTAGTACATTATCAACATAAGGCAGTGACAGCAGCGTTTCTTCCAGCTCCGCCGCCCTCCTGTGGTCTTCCGCCAGGCGCTCAATATTATTCTCCAGGGCATAGATACCGGCGGCCGCCAGGTAGCCTGCCTGCCTCATGCCTCCGCCAAAAGCCTTTCTGAACCTGCGGGCCCGGGCTATGAAATCACTGTCGCCCACCAGCACCGACCCGACAGGCGCCCCCAGGCCTTTAGACAGGCATACGGATATGGAATCAAACAGCCTGCCGTACTGCAGCGGGCTATCACCGGAACGGATAACAGCATTGAACAGCCTTGCTCCGTCGAGGTGAAAAATAAGGTTTTCCTGTGTGCAGACCTCCGCTATCTTTTCCAGTTCCCTGAAATCATAGCAGCTGCCACCACCCTTATTGCTTGTGTTTTCAACGGCCACAAGCCTTGTAAGGGCCTGGTGGACGTCATCCCTGTCGTTGATTTGGTCCGCTACATCCTCTGCTCTGAAACGTCCGCGATCGCCTCTCAGCAGCTTTACCGAGCATCCTGAATGCAATGCTATACCTCCGCCTTCAAAATTATAGATATGGGAGCTTTCATCGCAGATGACTTCATCACCCGGACTTGTATGTACTTTTATGGCTACCTGGTTGGCCATTGTTCCTGATGGAAAGAATAATGAGGCCTCTGTGCCGAACATAGCGGCTGTTATCTTTTCCAGGGTCTTTACGGCCGGGTCATCACCCAGTACATCATCACCCACATTAGCCTTCATCATGGCTTCCAGCATCCGGGTATCCGGACGCGTAACGGTATCGCTTCGCAGATCTATCATAATATAATTCTTTTGATGAGCCTGCTTAAAGATACATATTATGAGACAGGAGTCAATAGCTTAAAAAGGGGATGATCAATATTACTCAGATATGATGTGCGGGTCAGAATATCCAGATACCGGCCTGCCTGATAAGGAAAGCAGTGAGCCAGGCAAATACAAGGGGGTACAGTGCTGAAAAGAAGGTCCACTTAAATTTTGCTGTTTCCTTTTTGATAGCTATCAGGGCACCCATACAGGGGAAATAGAGTAGGACAAAAACTAGGAACCCAAAATAAGTTGCCAGGGGTACCTGCATGTCTTCGCGCGATTGTCGCAGCCTGTTTACCAGTGTAGCTTCCTTATCCCCATCGCCTTCAGCCTGGTACAGTATGCTCATTGAGCTGACAACCACCTCCTTGGCCATTATACCGGTGAGTATGCTTACAGACATTTTCCAGTCAAAGCCCAGTGGCTCGAAAACAGGCTGTATGCTTTTTCCCAGGCGGCTTATATATGAGTTTTCCAGCAGTTCGCTCTTTTTCATTGATTCAAGACGGTCGGCCTGTTCCCGGGCAGCAAGTTGGTATTCAGTTTTTTGAGTAGGACTGCTTAAGGTCTCTGCCTCTTCTATCATAGTGTTATATTTTTCAATAATGGCTTTGTCTCTCGGGAAATACCCCAGGGCCCATATGATTATTGAGGCAAAGAGTATTATTGTTCCCATCTTCTTAAGAAAGTGGGAGGTCTTAAACCAGGTGTGCTTGCTTATGACCTTTAAGGTTGGCATACGGTAGGGAGGCAGCTCCATGACAAATGGTGATTCCGACCGGCGGAAAATGGTTTTGTTCAGTAAGATGGCCGTCAGTAATGCAGCAATAATACCAATAGCATACATTATAAAAAGCATCAGCGCTTCAAAGCGAGGAAAGAATGCACTTATAAACAACACATATACAGGAAGCCTTGCACTGCAGGACATAAAAGGGGTGATAAACATGGTTATCAGCCTGTCTCTTTTGCTTTCAATGGTGCGCGTGGCCATTATGGCGGGCACATTGCAGCCAAAGCCCATCAGCAGGGGTATAAAGGATTTTCCGTGCAGTCCAGCCTTATGCATTACCTTATCCATCAGGAATGCGGTTCGCGCCATATATCCGGAGTCTTCAAGGACAGATATAAGAAAGAACAGGATCATTATATTGGGCAGGAAAACAATAACCCCGCCCACACCGCCTATAATGCCGTCTGTGATAAGTGTGTTAAGCATTCCTTCAGGCAGTGTAGTGCCTGCTGTATGCGACAACCACCCGAAGAGCCTGTCGATACCTGTCATAGGTATCTCCCCGAGCCTGAAGGTTGCAAAAAAGATAAACCATATTACCGCGAAGAAAACCGGCAGGCCCCATAATTTATGTGTTAAAGCTTTATCTATCCTCTGTGTCAGGCTCAGCTGTGTTTCTTTCCCCCTGGTATATGTCCCGGCCAGGGCTCCTTCAATAAAGCCGTACCTTGAGTTAACAACTTCAGTGTTAAAATCATGAGCTATGCCTTTCTCTATGGCCCGGCGCTTTTCAGTGCAGAGTGCTGACAGTTCTTCCTTTTTCTCTTTATCTATGGAAGGTATTATGCCCTTATCACCCTCCAGCAGCTGGAGGGCAGCGAACCTGCTTATTGTATTATTCCCGGCAGAGATATTTTTATTAATATAATCCGTAAGGGATGAAACAGCTCTTTCTATATCCTGGCCGTAGGGAATCCTTACCTGCCTGTGCAGTGGTTCATTTCCCTCATACATCCTTATCACTGTTCTGAACAGCTCCCTTATACCCAAGCCACGACTTCCTGTTGTGGGAACGAACGATATGCCCAGGAGCTCACCCAGCGCCTTATGGTCAAGCTTATTAATACCGGACTCCAGCTCATCGTACATATTAAGTGCCGCTACCGTATTTACACCCATGTCTATCAGCTGGCTTGTAAGGTAAAGGTTGCGTTCCAGGTTGCCGGCATCCAGCACATTGATAACTATATCCGGCCTGTTATGTTGCAGAAAATCAGCAACAAACATTTCTTCGGGTGAGTAAGCAGACAGGGAATATGTTCCCGGCAGGTCTGTGATTATTATATTATAACCGTCCATTGTCAGTCGGGCCTCCTTGGCGGCCACTGTTACACCCGAATAATTGGCCACCCTCTCGCGGGATTTTGTGGCAAAATTAAAGATTGTTGTCTTGCCGCAGTTGGGGTTACCTGCCATTGCCACCCTGATTGTTTTTCCCCGGGCAGGCCGGTCAGCATTACCGTGTGGTTTACGCTCAGACGGAGGGTTAAAAACATTATAAGCGCTTTCATAATCAATGCCCCGTTCGGCCCGGACATCATTAATACTTATGGTTGCAGCATCCTTCTTCCGTATTGTCAGCTTATAACCCATAATATCATATTCAACAGGGTCTTTCAGGGGAGCGGCTTTTATTGCCTTTACCTTTTGGCCGGCAATAAAACCCAGTTCGTTAAGCCTCTTTTTTATACCGTTATTTCCCCTTATACCTGTTATATATGCTTCCTGTCCGGTTACTAATTCCGATAAATTCATTTTTCTTAATATCTTGACGGTCTCATTTGTGGTGAGAGCCGGAGCAATGCCAAAGCTAAGGCTAAAAAAAAAGATTATATATCCCGTGAAATAGTGGTTTTGACCTCTTTTATCCCAATGAAAAGGGGTAGGGTATTACTATGGGAGTTAATCGAGGGGAATTATATTATTGGATAT
>JAWLFR010000138.1:0-5385 GCA_041685495.1 Bacteroidales bacterium | reverse complement strand
CCTCTCTTTCCGTTTCAAAAGCCATGCTTATCTTGCTGTCCGGATCAATATCCATAAAAGTCTCATCATCTATCTTCAGATCCGGACCCCCACCCTTATAATAAAGATCAGGATCAGGCAGCCTCCTGTATTCATCCTCAGAGAGATAAGAGGTTCCGGCTATTCCTTCTTCAATAAATTTTTTCAGCTCAGCTTTGTTATCCAGCCTGTTGGTGGAATGAACGGAATACCTGCTGTCCACATACAGGAATATTGTCAGTCCGTTCTCTGTTGACTGCTCCAGGTTTTCTATCTTTTCCTCCCTTACCGATATACTGTTACTGCGGCTGTTGCTTATTATCACCTTGGACTGCTGTGCTCCGTTTTTAAGGGCATGGTCCACAGCCCATCTTGCCAGTTCATATTTTTCTTTCAGGGTCATGATAAATATTTTTATTCTTTGTTTTTTTAATTCCTTAAATAAGGCCGTTATGCATTTACGCCACCCACCGTCAGTTTTTTGACCAGTACGGTGGGCAGGCCCATGGTGACGGGTACAGACTGTCCCCCTTTACCGCACATCCATGTGCCGTTATCGGTTTTATAATCGCCTGCCGCCATTATTATATCAGACAGGGCCTGCGGACCGTTACCTATAATATTGATATCCTTTATAACATCTGTCAGCCTTCCATTTTCGATGAGTCGCCCCGATTTAACAAAAAAGGTAAAATCGCCAGCCCCTATCTTAACCTGACCGTTACTGAAATTATCAACATAAACGCCATAATCGACAGCCGACAGTATATCTTCTTTTGTATGCGGTCCGGCCTCCATATAGGTAGAGCTCATTCTTGGCAGGGGGATGTTGCGAAACGATTCCCTTCTTCCGTTACCGGTGGGATTTACCCCGTAATGGCCTGCACTTATCCTGTCGTGTATATAACTGTTAAGCAGACCATCTTTAACAAGATATGTCTTATTTGTATCATTGCCCTCATCGTCAATATTAAGCGCACCCCTGTTATTGACCAGCGTGCCGTCATCGATAATATTGATAAAGTCTGCAGCCACCTTTTCCCCCATCTTATCGCTGAAGATGGATGTTCCCTTGCGGTTAAAATCAGCTTCAAAAGTATGGCCTATGGCCTCATGCAGCAATATGCCGGAGCCGCCGGCACCAAGTACAACAGGCAGTTCCCCGGCCCTGGGTTTTGTGGCATCAAACAGTATATTGGTTCTCTCAACCACCTCGCCCGCTATCTCATCCACCAGCTCATCCGACAGCCACTCAAACCCTTTCCTGTACGATCGTGCGCTGTAAGAATTCTCCACCTGCTTGCCATTCTGCATAATACATACAGCCCCGAAGCTGGCCAGGGGTCTGTAATCATAGCTGATACGTCCCTCTGAATTATAAAACAGGACATAAGCCGTCTCGTCATTCAGAAAAGCATTCACCTTTATCACCTTATCATCCATGCTGAAAATCCTGTCATTGATCTTCTGCACAAAGGGCACCTTTTCTTTTACTCCGGCCTCCTCCCAGCCCGTTTTGATGCTGTAATAGCCTGCCGGCACCTTCTCACTGAACAGCTGTGATCCTTCAGTGCCTTTGCTGTCGGCTATGCTTGCGGCCAGCCGGGCCGCATCGAGCATAGACGGCATATCCAGCACCTCCGAATAAGCAAACCCTGTCTGGTCGCCTTTCAGCACTCTTATACCAACCCCGTAGTCAATATTTGAAGAGGCCATATTCACCTTGCCGTCCTGCAGACCAATAGTATTGCTTATTTTATGTTCAAAGAAAAGGTCGGCATAATCGCCCCCTTTTGACATGGCTTCGGCGATCACCCTCCCGAGTGTCGCGGTGCTCATCCCGAAATGATCAAGGTAGTCCTTCACGTTTACAGATATTTTCAGCTTGCTGCACGACTGTGCCAGGGGTGGCATAAGTACAACCCCGGCAGCGGCAGCGCCGCCCGTTTTTAAAAAATTGCGCCTGTTAAGATTCATAATTTCATAAGATTAATTACGTATGCCTTAATCAGCAGTAATAAGCTGCAAGTTATAATAATCGTCTTAATCAGCATATGCACTGGCCACTTTTTGTATATTAAGTTTTGGTTATAATGTGAACTTTTCTCTAAAATATTAAAAAAAATGTATATTTTAACTCAATTTGCCGGTGCGAGGGGAAACTTTGTTAAATAATACAGGGGAAATCAGGCCTGTAAAGACCTGATGATAAATCCCGGCTAAAACTATATATCCCGCTTATGCCTGATAAACAAACCATGCATCCCGGTCTTAAAAAGATCCTTGCCGACCTGGAAAAAAACAGGGGCTTTGATTTTAGCGGTGCTACCAGGGGCATGATTGAAAGAAGGATGCAAACAAGGATGAGCAAGACCGGTACAGATAATTATGCGGAATATTTTGATTATATACAGTCAGAACCGGATGAATATGACCGGTTGATAGATGTGCTTACAATAAACGTAAGCCGATTTTTCAGGGATCCACTCTGTTTCGGGTACCTGGAAAAAATCATTATACCACCGCTGATTGAAAAGAAACTGAGTAATAACGAACATGAGATCAGAATATGGTCTGCCGGCTGTGCAAGCGGCGAAGAGGCATACACCATGGCAATAATAATGACCGATATGCTTGAGCGTACAAAAGACCCGGTCAATGTCAGCATCTTTGCAACCGATATTAATGAAAAATCATTGCAGACAGCCCGTGAAGGCACTTATAATGCTCCGGCCCTGGAAGAGATAAAATTTGGCTTGCTTGGAAAATATTTCGTCTATCATCCCGATAAGACTTATACAGTCATACCACGCATCAGGGATTCTGTATATTTTTCATCCTATGACCTGCTTGACAGGAAGACCGGCGTACCCAGGGACAGCCTTTTCGGTGGATTTGATATAGTGCTGTGCAGAAATGTGCTTATATATTATGAAAAAGAAATACAGGAGATTATATTTAAAAAATTGCTGAGGTCTCTTAACCCGGGGGGCATACTTATGCTAGGAGAGGCCGAGGTGCCGGATAACAGTGTTGCCCCTGCTTTCAGCAATGCAAGCAGGTACTGCAAAATATTTATGAAAAAGTAGCTGCCATATGAAAAAACCGAAAATCAAATCACGCCTTACCTTCTGGCTGCTGTTTATAGGTATTATACCCCTTGCCATTGTTTTTGCCATTGTTTACACCAGCAGCGTTAAAACCATAAGGCATATAACATTCGACAACCTGGAGGCCGTGCGTGATTTTAAGCTGGGCCAGCTTGAACTGTGGTTTGAAGAAAGAAAAAGTGATATATCGGTTATAGCATCGGATTATGAGATACGCTCCCTTGAAGACATAATGGCAAACGGGGGCCGTACAGAGCTCGATCAGCATGTTCTGAATGCAGCAGATGAGCTGCTGAAGCGTTACCATGAAGCGTATGATGACTACAGTGAGATTTTCTTTATTGATGCCATAAACGGGCAGGTGATGCTTTCTTCTGACCCGGCAAACACAGGCAGGGATAAATCAGACCGTGAGTATTTCACCCATGCAATGGAGACCAGAGAACTGCATACAGGGAAAGTGCATAAATCACCTGAAACAGGAAAACCTCAATTATTGCTTTCCACACCTGTCTTCTGCATGGAGCATGAAACACATACTATAGGCATCATCGTTACAAGGATTGATCTTAACGCCTCGCTCTATCCGCTGCTGCATAACAGGGCGGGACTGGGCACAACGGGTGAATCACTGATAGTCAACAGTGAGGGCTTTGCCTTAGGCCAGCTCAGGTACCAGGAAGATGCAGCCCTGAATTTTAAAATTGATGCCGAACCCGCCACACTGGCACTGGACAGGCAAACAGGCATAACAGAAGCACCCGATTACCGTGGTGAGAAAGTGCTGTCTGCCTATACCTGGTTCCCTTCAATGGAATGGGGCTTCGTTGTCAAACAGGATACCAGGGAGGCCTACCAGCCCATAAGGCTAATCTCCCTGGTCTTTATAATCATTATCCTGCTTACAGGCGCAGCTGTCATCATCCTGGCCTTCCTGTTGGGACAGACAATAACAAAGCCGCTGCTGATGCTGACAGACAAAGCCCATGAGATGGGTAAGGGGAATCTCTCCGTCCGCAGTGAAGAAAAGAAATACGCTGAGATACAGACCCTGTCAGAGTCGTTCAACAGGATGGCGGAAACAATGGAATCATCAGATAAGATACAATCCATGAGAGCCAGGATATCCGGGACCCTGATAGGTAACGAAAACCTCGAGTCTTTTTCAGTCTCGCTGCTGGATACCCTGATGGAGATCACCGGCTCACATTATATTGCATGCTACCACCTCGATCAGGAGAATAATGTATACAGGCCCTTCCATTCGCTAGGGATGAACACTGAAGCCCTGAAACCCATCGATGCTGCAAATCCCGAAGGAGAGATAGGTCTTGCAGTCAGTTCGGGCAAAATACAACATATCAGGGATATTGATGACAAGTCAAGGTTCAGGTTCATCACCACCGCCGGTGAAATTATTCCCTCTGCTATCATCACAATCCCGCTCAGCACAGGCGGTACTGTCACAGCCGTTATCTCAGCCGGCACTGTTAAGAGATACTCCCCGGAAAGCCTGGAGGCTGTCAGTCAGAGTGTCTCCTCAATAAATAACGCCCTGTCCGTACACATTATAAATGAGAAAACCAGGCAGCTGGCAGAAGAACTGCAAAAATCCAATCATTCACTGGAAGCACAGACCGAAGAGCTGCAGACGCAGTCCGAGGAGCTGCATTCACAGGCAGAGGAACTGCAGAAGCAATCGGACGAGCTGCAGCAGCAGAACATGTCACTGGGTGAGAAAGCAAGGGAAGTTGAAGAAGCTAACAGGTTGAAGAGTGAGTTCCTGGCCAATATGAGCCATGAACTCAGAACGCCCCTGAACTCAATACTGGCCCTTACAGGTGTGCTGCTGGACCAGGCAGGCGAAAAGCTTGATAAGGAGGAGAACAAGTACCTCGAAGTTGTGGAAAGGAACGGGAGGAACCTGCTAAAGCTGATAAACGAGATACTTGATCTGTCGAAGATAGAATCAGGTAAGATGGAACTCTTTCCGGGCAAAACATCACTTAAATCGCTGCTCACCGATATAAGGGAAAACATGCTGTCGCTGGCACAGGGAAAAAATATAAAAATAGACCTGGATATAAGTGACGGGCTTCCGTATATAGAAACAGATGAGATACGTATGCAGCAGGTGCTAAGCAACCTAATCAATAATGCAGTTAAATTTACAGAAGAAGGGAAGATCAGCATATATGCAAAGAAGGAAGACAATAATGCCATTATAAGGATAGAGGATACCGGTGTGGGCATACCG
>JAWLFR010000028.1:0-22100 GCA_041685495.1 Bacteroidales bacterium | reverse complement strand
AACATTTTAACTATATTAGATTATGAAAGCAGTATGGAATAACAGGGTGATAGCAGAAAGTGACAATACAGTAGTAGTGGAGAATAATCATTATTTCCCGCCAGGATCTGTAAACAATGAGTACCTGGTAAGCAGTGAAACACGTTCCACATGCCCGTGGAAAGGAGAGGCATCATATTACGATATCAATGTCGATGGCAGGGTTAACAAAGATGCTGCCTGGTCTTACCCCCGGCCAAAAGAAGCAGCAAAAGAAATAAAAGAGCATGTAGCATTCTGGAAAGGAGTTGAAATAAGTGAATCTTAATACCTGTAACTGATATACATAATGAAAAACCAGCATCAACAAGGGATTAATATTATTACAACTGAAGAATTACTGGAATATAAAGATGATAAGGCAACGAGGATCATTGATGTTAGGAGTCCTGATGCATATAACGGCTGGCGCCTGCATAATGAGAGCCGGGGAGGCCATATCCCCGGGGCCAGGAACCTGGATTCCAAATGGACAGGGTATATAGACTGGATAGAGATTGTAAGGAATAAGGGTATTAAGCAGGACGACAGGCTAATTATTTACGCTTACTGCAGTGATGACTCCATACATGTAGCTGAAAGGTTTCTCAAGGCCGGTTATAATACCGTTTTTGTATATACCGGCTTTACAGGTGAGTGGCTGCCTGATGAGAGGCTGCCGCTGGAAAGGTTGCAGCGCTATGATAAGCTGGTACCGGCCTCATGGGTTCATTCGCTTATATCAGGGGAAAGTCCCACCGAGTATGATAACGACAGCTTTATCATTGTTCATGCACACTACCGCAACAGGGATGCTTACCTGGGCGGACATATACCGGGAGCGATAGATATGGACACCCTTGCACTGGAGTCGCCTGAAACATGGAACAGGCGGGCGCCGCAAGAACTGCAGAAGGCGCTTGAGGAGCACGGTATCACTGCCGGCACCACCGTTATTCTTTACGGTAAATTCATGTCGCCCGACAATAATGATCCTTTCCCGGGCAGTGCGGCGGGAGACATAGGAGCAATTAGGCTGGCACTTATAATGATGTATGCCGGCGTTAAGGATGTACGCGTACTGAACGGCGGATTCCAGTCGTGGCAGGATGCCGGATATGATATCTCTGAAGACGATCTGCCCAAAAAACCTGCAAAATCCTTTGGTGCGGAGATACCGGCAAAGCCAGAGCTCTTTGTTGACACAGATGAAGCCAGGCAGATGCTGCAATCCTCCGGCAGCGAACTGGTATGCGTAAGGAGTCTGCCCGAATACAGGGGCGAGGTAAGCGGTTATAACTATATTGAGCCTAAAGGCAGGATTCCGGGTGCTGTATTTGCCGACTGCGGTACCGATGCCTATCATATGGAGAACTACAGGAACCTTGACCATACAACAAGGGAATATGGTGAGACAGAGGAGATATGGAAGGCTGCAGGTATCAGTCCGGACAAGCACCTGGCTTTCTACTGCGGAACAGGCTGGCGCGGAAGCGAGGCATGGTTCAATGCCTGGCTTATGGGATGGCCAGGGGTGTCGGTATATGACGGGGGCTGGTTTGAATGGAGCAGTGACCCGGATAATCCTTTTGAGACCGATGTATAATCTGCGATACAGTATTAAAAAGAACATATAATAGTATTATTTATGAGCCCCAAAACCATACCTTCCTCCATAGCCACAGATGCTGTATCAGGTCTTTATTCCAATCCGAAATATCTTATGTCCAAGTACTTCTACGATGATAAAGGAAGTGCTATCTTCCGTGATATAATGAAAATGCCGGAATATTACCTTACCGACTGTGAGATGGAGATATTTAAGGAGCAAAAAGAGCATATAACCGGAGCCCTTATGGAGGGAGGGCAGTCATTCGATCTTATTGAACTGGGCTCAGGAGACGGACTGAAAACCAGGGTATTGCTAAGATCACTGCTTGATTCAAAAGCCGGCCTTACTTATATTCCGGTTGATATAAGCGAGGAAGCAAATAATATCCTGACAGAATGCCTGGCACAGGAATTGCCATCCCTGGAGGTAAAAGCTCTTACGGGCGACTTCTTTAAGCTGGACAGCCAGATAAGAGGCAGTTCAGAAAAAAGGAAAGTGATATTATTCCTGGGATCCAATATCGGCAATTTCGCCGACAGTGAGATAAATAATTTTCTTGACATGCTGGCCACGGTATGCAGCAAAGGCGACAGGGTGATTATCGGCTATGACCTTAAGAAGTCGCCCCGCATAATAATGGATGCATATAACGACAGGCAGGGGCATACACGACGCTTCAACCTCAACCTCCTGGTAAGGCTTAACCGCGAGCTGGGGGCTGACTTCAACACTGATAATTTTGAACACCATACCACCTATAATCCCGTCACTGGCGAGGTAAAAAGCTACCTTGTATCATTGAGCGAACAGGTGGTGAAATTCGCAGGCACAGGAGATATATTCAAGTTCCGCAAGTGGGAAACCATCTTTATGGAGCGCTCCCGCAAATTCGGTATTGAAGATATTGAATCGCTGGCTGAAGATAATGGTTTCAGGGTGCTGGAGCATTTCACAGACAGCCGGGAATGGTTTGCCGACTCCTTATGGGAAAAAACAGGCTGAGGAGTCCGGGTTTCTGTCCGGATGCACAGCCTCTGCTACAGTGTGCAGAATGGTTTTTCAGATATAGCTGCCAACCAGTTTCAGCAGGTCAGCCTGTTTCACAGGCTTGGCAATATAATCATTGCATCCTGCCTCGAGGGCTTTTTCAGCATCGCCGGAGAAGGCATAAGCTGTCTGTGCAATAACAGGCACATCCTTATTAAACTTCCTTATCTCGCGTGTTGCATCATAGCCATCCATCACCGGCATCTTTATATCCATCAGCACCAGGTCTATGCCCGGTGTTTTACGGCATATACTGACCGCCTCCTCCCCGTCGACGGCAAACAGCAGCTTATACCCCCGTGAAGACAGTACCTTTTTAAGGTAAGCGGTGCTTGCCCTGTCATCCTCGACAATAAGGATGGTACCTTCAGTATTGTCTGCCCGGGGTATGGTTTCAGCACTTTGCTCCGGCTTTTTCTTTTCACCACTGTCTGGTTCAACAGGTAATAAAAGATAAAAAGCAGATCCTTTACCCTCCTCGGAGTCAACCCCAATATCCGCATTAAGCAGGTCTGCATATGCCTTTGCAATGGAGAGTCCAAGTCCCGATCCCTCATAAGGACGTGTATTCTCAAGATCTGCCTGCACAAACCTGTTGAATACCTGGCCTTTCTTATCCCCGGGTATACCCGCACCGCTATCTTCCACTACAAAATGCAGCTGATTATCGTCATTCATACTGCATGACAGCTTGATAAAGCCTTCATGAGTAAATTTGACAGCATTCTTTAAAAAATTGGAAATAATTGATTCCAGCTTATACTTATCGGTGTTTATTATATTCATATGCTCCGGCAGGTCAATATCCATGGTCAGGGACAGGCTCTTCTTATCAGCCTCCTGCTTAAACAGCCTGTAAAGATACTCCAGCATACTGTTGATGTCGGCATCAGAATACTGCAGTTCCATTATCCCCGACTCTATTTTTGATATTTCTACCAGATCACTTATCGTACTTGTCAGTCGCTCACTGCTCTCTCTAATGATGGATATATACTGCTCCCTTTCTTCAGGCGTAATACCGGGGTCTTTCAGAAACTCCACAAATCCCAGTATGCCGTTCAGGGGGGTACGTATCTCATGGCTCATATTTGCCAGGAAGGCAGATTTGAGGCGGTCGCTCTCCTCTGCTTTCTCCTTGGCCGCCACCAGCTCTTCTATCATCTTCTTCTTTTCCGTTATGTCCTCTTTCACCCCTACAAAGTGGGTGATATCTCCCTTATCATCGAACACCGGCGATATTATGGCGCTTTCCCAGTATAATGAACCGTCTTTTTTCCGGTTCAAAAGCTCACCGCTCCATTCATTGCCTGAGAGTATGGTCTCCCAGAGCTCGCGGTAAAACTCTTCAGACTGGTGCCCGGATTTCAGTATGCTGGGATAATTCTTTTTGGCTTCTTCAAGGCTGTATCCGGTTAAAGCTGTAAAGAAGGGGTTAACATATTCTATATTACCCTCCTTATTGGTAATTATTATACTTACCCGGCTTTGTTCCACCGATCGGTTCAGCAGTTTAAGCTGCTCTTCTGCCTTCTTTTTGCCTGTGACATCATGAATAATGGAATGCAAATATTCCTTGCCGGCTATATTCACACTGCTGCTGAATGTCTCGATAAACCTTACAGATCCGTCAGCCCTTCTGTGACTGAACTCAAAATGTGTCTTTTTACCCTGCCTTACATTCTCAATTTCAACTTTCAGATCTTTGTCAGGCAGTGTGTTTATATCGAAAATATTCATTCTCTCCAGTTCTTCAACCGTCCAGCCGTAAAAATCAGCAGCAGCCGGGTTGGCTTCAACAATATTACCGTTATCCGGATCAATAATAAGCTTTATTGCAGAATGATTCTCAAAGATATTACGGAATTTCTTTTCACTATCCTCCAATTCCTTTTCAATCCTTTCCCTCTCTACCCTGGCCCTGCTGTTCTCCAGGGCTTCAATAAGGGCATAGGGCAGACGGTTGATATGTTCCTTAATAACATAATCATTGGCACCTGCTTTCATACATGCAACAGCCGTTTCCTCATTCATTGAACCTGTAAGCACTATAAACGGGATATTTCTGTTAACAGACCTTGTTATCTTCAATGCAGCCATACCATCGAAGGAGGGCATTGAATAATCTGAGATAATAACATCAGGCTTAAACTCCTTTAAAGCTCTCCTGAATTCCTCTTCCGTATCTACCACCTCATGGCTATAGGCTATCTCCCCTTTCCTTATCTCACGCTGTGCCAGCTCAAGATCTGTCTGCAGGTCTTCTGCAAAAAGAATTTTTATTGAATTTCCGGTCTTGCTCATCTGATCATATTATTTATGCAAAAATAGTGAAATCTTAACACACATTTTTTTCGTCTTTTCCGGGACATTAACAGCTAATAAATATCTACGGCTGCTGGTTCAGAAGCAGCCAGTAGAGTCCAAGGTCCCTTATTGCATCAACAAACTTATCAAAATCAACGGGTTTGACTATATAGCTGTTTACCCCCAGGCGGTAGCTCTCGATCATATCCGACTCCTCTTTTGAGGATGTAAGTACAATTACAGGTATCATTCTGGCAACTTCATCACCCTTTATCACCTTCAGCACTTCCAGACCATCAACCTTCGGCAGTTTAAGGTCAAGCAGTATTATCTTCGGCTTTTTGGCAATTGGTCTCTCTTTATATTTCCCTCTTGCAAAAACAAAATCCAGGGCTTCCTCACCATCGCCCACCACCAGCACCTTATTGGTCAGCTTATTCTGCTTCAGTGCCCTCAGGGCCATTTCAGCATCATCAAGGTTATCTTCCACAATCAGTATTTCTACCTCACTAAAATTTTTCATAATATTTTTTTTAGATATTATCAGCTAATGCCACGGGAAGCGAAAAGGAGAATACAGCACCCTTGCCGGGCTCAGCGCTGGCATCCACCTCACCACCATGCTTATGTATTATGCGCTGCACTATGGCCAGTCCAACACCTGTCCCCTCAAACTCGCTCTCGCGGTGCAGGCGTTTAAACACGCCAAACAGTTTATTCCTGTATTTCATATCAAAACCGGCGCCATGGTCCTTAACGAAATAAGTAATTTTTTTATCATCAGTCTCGGACCACAGTTCTATCTTCTTTATTTCCGAACCGGCGCTGTACTTAAGGGCATTACCCAGAAGGTTCTGCCATACATTTTTTATAAGTGAAGGGTCGCAGCGTGCCGGGGCAAGGTCTTTTATCTCAAGCTGGAACAGTTCTTTCTCCTGATCACCTGCCACCTCTTCATACATGGCCTTTGCGATTGCGGTCATATCAATCCCGGATATGTTAAGCTCAGCCCTTGAAATACGTGAGAGCTTAAGCATATCATTTATCAGCTCATCCATTTTTTTTGCATTCTGCCGTATTACATTAAGCAGCCTTTTCCCTTCCTCATCCAGCTTATCTGAATAATCTTCAAGCAGGAACCTGGAAAAGCCATTGATTGACCGGAGCGGTGCCCTCAGGTCGTGCGAAACAGAATATGAAAAAGCCTCCATCTCCCTGTTTGAAGCTTCCAGCTTTTTTCTTTCTTCCTTCAGGTCTGCTGTTACAGTATTAAGGTCCTCAACCATATACAGCATGGCTTTCTGGCTCTTATCGAGCTTCTCTATCTTCTCCTTCAGTTCGGCTGTCCTTTCCGCCACTTTCTTCTCAAGCTGCCCGGTCAGCTCACTGAGCTTTTCACTAACCAGTTTTGTTTCAGTGATATCAAGAATATTGCCATACACCCGTTTTACCTCACCATCACTCATTTCGGCCAGTCCCCTGGTACGGACCCATTTATTTATACCATCATTTGATTTTATCCTCAGCTCCAGGTCGTAGGCCTCACCTGTTGCCATAAGCTTCTCCAGTGCACTGTCAAGCACCTCCCCGTCATCTCCCTTATAAAATGAGAGAACCTTATCATAATCAGAAGGGTTGAAAGATTCGGGAGACAGCCCATATATATCGTATGTTCCGTTTGTCCAGGTACTCTTATCCGAGTCCGGATACCTCTCCCATCCCCCTGTCTTTGACACCTTCTCCATTTCATTAAGCAAAAGCTTCTGTTTACGCAGGCTTTCTGCCGTTTGTTTATGCTCTTTTATCTCTTCATTCAGACTTCTTGTCTGGCGCCTTACTTCAGCACGCATAAAAAAGAATGACACTAAAGCCATCACCAAAAGCAATGGGACAAAAATGTATAATGCAATTCTCAGTATGTCGCGGGTCCTTAATGTCCCGGCTTCCCCAGGCCCGAACCATTTCAGCTGTAAATTATTGAAAGTTTCATCGGCAATAATTATTGACAGACCTTCATTCAACCGGGACAGGAGCTCTGTATCCCCTTCCTGCACGGCAAAACAGAAGTCCTGCCGGAAGCGGGGCAGCTGAAAATCCAGCGGCTGAACCGATTTGATTTCCAGCTCCTCAAGCAGGTGAATACCTGTTATTCTCTGGGTAATAAGCGCATCATACTGGCCTGCAGCAAGTCTTTTAAAAGCTTCCTCAAAAGTGTTTGTTGTAAATATCAGGTCAGACACGCTGTCGCGCCGGACATACTCCTCGGCATTATCACCCTTCATAACCACTACCTCTTTTTCCCTGAGATCGGACACCGAGTTTATACCCTCAGTACCCTTTCTTACAAATACCGCCCCGTGCAATGAAAGGTAGGGCATGGTAAAGTCGAAGAGCTCTTCTCTTTCAGGAGTCCTGCCCACCAGTGGAAGGGCATCTATTCTTCCTTCGGACAGGTCATTTTTGATCTTATCCCACACTCCTATCTTGATAACCGTAACAATCCCCGCCGCCTCAGCTGCCGCCTCAAACAGCTCAACAGAGAAACCTGTGGCATTGCCATCCTCATCAACAAGGCAATAAGGAGGGTAATCAGGTTCGGATGCAACCACTATTGTATCGGGGGAATTACTGCTGGGCACCGGGAACCCTGTTTCCTGTGCAGATAAACTCCCCGTCACCAGGACAAAAAAGACCAGGAAAAGCCAACAGCCGGTTTTTAAGTTGTTCATCTGCTTAAAATTCATGTTCATTACTTATCACCTCTCTTAAGCCTTTCTATTTCATCCTTCAGTTCCCTTATACGGAACTCCCTTTCGATGGTGGCATTATGGAATTTTTCAAGCTCAGTGATCCTTTCCTTCAGTTCTTTTGTCTGATCATCAACCTGTTTCTGCAGGCTGTCTCTCAGCTCCCGCAGCTCAATCTCCACCTCTTTTTGGTCGGTAATATCCTGGAAGGTAGCCAGGAATTCCTTTTCAAGCATCAGGCCACCTATCATCACAATCTTCTTACTACCGTCGCTGCAGCTTACGGTATATTCATCCGGCTGTATCTCCGATCCTGATCTCTCTGCTTTCTTCATGGCCGCATTCCAGCGGGCAATTATCTCCTTCCTGTTTGTGTTGTCGGGATAAGCCTTTATCCACCAGTCCTGAAGATGGGGTATATCCTCTTTTGTATATCCAAAAACAGTGGTAAATTTATCATTCATGTAGAGGATATCCCCATTATCCATATCGTAGCTGCATAAGGGCACCGGCAGGTACTCAACGAAATTAAGAAACTTGGACTGGCTCTGCCTGAGCCTTTCCTCCGCTTCGGTGCGGTTGCGTATATCACGTGCCGCACCCTGCAGTCCCTTAAGGCGTCCATCGATAATCAGGGGTTTACCAACTATCTCTGCAGGTATAAGCTCACCTTCCTTATTATAAACCTTTGTTTCCAGGGTAAGCCATGAAAAATTCCTGTAATTAAGTATCAGCTTCATGGCCTGCCGCGACTGCCTGAGAAATTCAAACCATGTGGTATGCGACATTATCCTTGTCCCGATCCATTCCTCGGGTTTAAAGCCCGTTATATCAAACAGGGAGGGACTGAGATAGGTAAAACGCAGGCTCTTATCTACCTGCCAGATAATATCTACAGCATTATCCGCTATAAAACGAAATTTTTCCTCACTTTCACGCAAAGCATCTTCAGCCTTTCTGCGGGCTGTAATATCTTCAATAAATCCATCCAGTCCTGCCGGTTCATCATCCTTATATCTTGCCCTGCCTCTTTCCCATACTACTTTTGTCTCTCCTTCAGATGAAAGTATCCTGTATTCCAGGGTATAACTTTTCTTTTCTGCAACTGCCTGCTGTATCTCTTTCCATACATAATCCCTGTCGTCCTCATGTATTATTGAACCATATGAGCGTACAGCATTATCAATAAAATCAGATGCAGGATAGCCTGTGATCTCCATGATCATATCACTCAGGTATTCCATTGTCCACTCAGGATCATTCCTGCATGAATACACAGCCCCGGGCAGGTTATCAATAAGGGTTGTTATATCCGGTAGCTTATGCATATAATTATTCCTGTAATTGTATTGTATTGTCCGGTATGCCCGGATACAAGGCTAAATGTTGCAGGGCGGAAAACCCATTCTCAGGGAGTGCACCAATATTATATGATTCAATATCATTACAATATACGAATAATCATTATAAATGTTCAGATATGCAGGATAATATAAAAAAAGTCCCGGATCAGTGCAATATCTTCAAGTCCCTGTCATATCATCCATACAGCCCTTTATCCCGGCCGTATAACTATATAACTATACAGCCGGGATCCATGTCATCCAAAGGGCCGCAGGCCTTTTATCAGAGACCTCCGGAGGTATCATATTAAAGACCAAAGGCATAATAATATACACCGGGAAGGTCTTCATACACACCTTCGAACATCACTCCTCCTTTTTTACCTTCAAGCATATCAATCAGTTCCTCTTTGGACCTGACCGGTTTACCATCCACGCTGGTAATAATATATCCCTCTCTGATGTCGGTGGTATTCCTGAGCTTACCATCGTTCAGGCTCACTATCTTCACACCACCGGGTATATCAAGGGCGCGTGCTGTTCTTCTGTCGATTGTTTCCAGCTCAACACCCAGCACTTCGAGCACCTCTGCCGTTTCCGCTCTTACTATACCTGTGGTTCCGCTGGCAGATTTCAACTCAACAGTGTATTGCCTTTCACGTCCATTACGATTAACGGTCAGTTCCACCCTGTCGCCTGGCCTCTTCAGACCTATCATCTCCAGCAGTTTACCGGATGTTTTTACCTCTGAGCCGTCAATCTCCGTAATGACATCACCAACTCTGATACCGGCCGCACCGGCCGCACTCTCTGCTGTTATGCTGTCAACATATACTCCCTGTGTAAGATCCAGGTCTTCCTCCCTGGCCAGGTTACCATCCACATTACCTATCATCAGTCCGAGGTATCCTCTCTGTACTGTTCCGTACTCCATCAGGTCCTCTATTACCTTTGATACTATATTCGACGGAACGGCGAAGCCATAGCCTGCATATGCACCGGTTGGACTGGCAATGGCGGTGCTGATACCTATCAGTCCGCCCTGCAGGTTAACCAGTGCGCCACCGCTGTTACCCATATTAATGGCTGCATCTGTCTGAATAAACGATTCAATAGCGCTCCTGTCCTGCAGGATATTGATATTCCTTGCCTTGGCACTGACAATGCCGGCTGTCACCGTTGAGTTCAGGTTAAAGGGGTTACCAACTGCCAGCACCCACTCACCTACTTCAACATCATCCGAGTTAACAAGGGGCAGGGCAGGCAGTCCGTTCTCTTTGATCTGCAACAGGGCAAGATCGGTAGAAGGGTCTGTTCCTACCACCCTGGCCTTATACACGCGGTTATCATTAAGAGCCACCTCTATATCGTCAGCCCGGTCGACCACGTGGTTATTGGTTACAATATAGCCATCAGTGCTGACTATAACACCTGAGCCGGAACCAACCCTTGGCACCATCTGATCGCCCCTTCCGGGTGCATCAAATTCAGGCCCGAAGAAGCGCCTTAGTATATCATCATCAAAACCAGGATAACCGGGTTGCCTGTTGCCCGGCCTTCTTGTCACCCGCGTAGATTTTATATGTACCACCGCAGGCATTACATTTGCTGCCACATCGGTAAACTCAAGCGGCACTATTTCACCTTCCTCATCGACTGTATAGGCAGCCCCGACTGCCGGCACACCGCTTATATGCTCCACCTTTACCGTATTGCTGTCCTTGATATCAAACAACAGGAATGAACCAAGGGTAATGGCAGAGCCCAGTATGGCAGACAATATGAGTGTTACTGTCTTTTTCATAATAGTATTCTCCTTTTCGTTAATAAATAAAATTTTATAAAAAGGGGTGGCTGAAACTAATCACCACCCCTGTCTCCACTGTCTTTGTTCTTTACCGGAACGTTTATTGCTATTCCGGAATCAGTCATAATCACCTGCTTCCTTAAGAGATCTTTATCTCTTTGGAAGGCTTTGGTTTAACTTCTTCACGCTTGGGTAAGCTAAGGTGAAGAATACCGTCGTTGTATTTTGCGTTTATCTTATCAGCATTAACCATGTTCTCAGGAATATTGAATGAACGCTGGAATGACTGATAGTTAAACTCACGGCGTGTTACCCTGTCACCGTCCTTATCAGTTTTCTCATCCTTCTTCTCGCATGAGATCATAAGCCTTCCGTTATCATAGCTTACATTAAAATCGCTCTTTTTCAGTCCCGGTGCTGCAAGGTCAATAAATATCTCGTTATCATTCTCCCAGACATTTACAGCAGGCAGGGTTGAATCGAGCTCTGCAAAGTTTGACATGTTCCAGTCCATCAGGTTTCCTTCAAGAAATCTGTCTATCAATGAAGGAAATGATGGGAACGGTTTGTTTTCATATTTTTTAAGTGTCATAGCTTAACCCTCCTTCATTTTTTAGTTAGACATTTAATTTTTCACTAAAAAAGTAACAAATGATATACCAGAGCCATAAAAAATTAAAAACATACAGGCCTATAGCTCTGTGTATGTGTTTTTTACAAGCTTGACTAAAAAAAATCAACACCTGGTTTTAAGCCCGACACTTTTTCAGAAAAAATGACAATTTGTCCCAATAAGCCGGCACAATGCCCGGCTGTGAGTCAAAGAATATTTATTTCCCTCTTCCCTTATCAAAAAATTCTCTAACAGGTACTATACTGCTCATCATTGCATCCTCCAGGCCTCCCTCAAACAGCACGGTGCCACCTTCAATAAAAACTATCCTGTCAGCAATCCTCAGAATACTGGAAGCCTCATGTGTTACTATTATTACGGAAATACCGAGCAGTTTCCTGAGCTTAAGGATCAGCTCATCCAGTGATGCCAGCGAAACAGGATCGAGTCCCGCCCCCGGTTCATCGCATAAAAGCAGCGGCGGGTCCATTATTATTGCTCTTGCCAGTGCTGCCCTTTTAAGCATTCCTCCGCTCAGCTGGGAGGGCAGTTTATAATAAGCATCCTCCAGGTTCACCAGTTGCAGTTTAAGACTCACAAGTCTTTCTATCATGTCATCCGGCAGCCCGGTATGTTGCCTCAGCGGCAGGCCTACATTCTCTCCCACTGTCATTGAGCCCAGTAGGGCCCCATTCTGGTAAAAAACACCCAGCCTGGTATAAAAATCTTTTTCATCCTTCTCATCCAGATGCCAGGGATTCACACCCAGCACCGACACTGCATCACGGTCTGTCGGATACAGTCCGAGCAGGTGTTTAAGCAATGTTGTCTTGCCCGATCCGCTTTTTCCCAGTATAACTGTTATATCTCCCGCTAGAGCATGGAAATTAATATCTGACAGTATAAGCGTACCGTCAATCCTGGCGTTCATATTATTAACTTCAACTACTCTTTCCATTTTCATTCTTATACCGGTCATTTTATTAATAGAAGATAAGGCCCATTATACTGTCAGCAATAATCACAAGTGATATTGCAACGACAACTGCCAGCGTGGTCATTTTACCCACTCCTTCTGCCCCGCCTTTAACCCTTAGCCCAAAATAGCCTCCGGTTATCACTATAAGCCAGGCAAAAACCATACTTTTTATAACACCAAATATGATATCATTAAGATAGAATGCCTCTTCCATCCTGTGGATAAATACCAGCGGCGATATATCCAGTGCTGCTGATGCAATGACCATACCTCCTGCTATACCCATAACATCGGCAATAATTGTCAGGAAGGGCACGGTTGCTATTGCACCATGCATCTTTGGCACCATAATAAAGCGCAGTGGGTTAAGACCCATAGTTTTAAGTGCATCTGTCTCACTGCTCACCTTCATTGTAGCTATCTCGGCAGCTATTGAAGAGCCGCTTCTTCCTGCAACCAGTATTGCGGTTATCAGAGGACCCATCTCGCTCATCATTGCTATAACGGTAAGATCAACGATATAGATATTGGCACCAAAGGAACGAAGCTGCTCGGCAGACTGAAGGGCCAGCACAAGGCCGATAATAAAGGACAAAACTGCCACTATCCCCACCGCATTGACACCTATCAGTACTGCCTGGTTAGCAAATTCGCCTCTGCGCTGCGACTTTTTCCTGAAAAGACCGATAAATGACCAGTAAGTAATATCGGCAGCAAGCTGCATGAAGCCTGCAAGATAATCGGTGATTACCTGTGACACCCCTGCTCCCACCATCTCAAAAAAAGGTGTTTTACTTCTTTTAAGAGTGGATTCGGCCTTATCCATCCGGAACAGTTCTAGCTTTTCCCTGATCTTATCATCACCGCCTCTTATTTCAACACTCAATTCCTTATTACTGTACCTGTCATAAAGATAATAGATTGCTGTAATGCCGGCACTGTCAATATATTGCAGGTTATCAAGGTTGATTATAAGGTATTCTCCGGAAAACTTATCCAGCACTTTTTCTATTCCATTAAGAATATCATTCAGCCTGTTTACTGTTAACTCACCCTTCAGGTAAAGGGTATTATCTTCCAGCGTAAAGCTGTTATCTGTTCTGTCAGGGTCTGTCACACGGGGATTTTTTTTAAGCATTGACCACAATCATTATTCAAATAGCTCCTTCCTGTCACGAAGCAGCAGTTCAAATGCCATAAGCTCTTCATACAGCAAATTGCTCAGTTCGGAGGCAAAAAGGTTTATGTTCTTTTTCTTAAGGACCTCCTGCCTGTCTGCCCGGTGACTCAAAATTACATTATTGTTTTTGTTATCTACAAGGCTGAGATTAATATTCAGATGAGCTGAAAATGTTTCACCCTCTTCAACAACCTCAATATCGTTCACTTTAGCTTCAAAGAAATAATCCGGGATATCCCTGTTATATCTTTTGTAAACAGCTTCAAACAGTTCGGCTTCGCTCAAAAATTCATACAAGAGCTGATGCATTGCTTCGGCAGGCCTGACGGCCCACTGGTGGTACATATAATATATAATTTCGTGTGAACCACTCCTGTTGGCGATCTCCCTGTTATCATACACCGGGTTAATCATAACCTGCCGTATCTCGCAGGTACCGGGAATCCACTCGGGTGGATCGGGCCGGATATTATGTGTTTCTTCCGGCAGCTCAAGGGTATAATACTTTCTGACCACCGTTTTCTCTGACATGCACCCTGCCATTAACATGATCATGCCGGCAAGGATCAGGACATTATTTTTCATTTGCGCAATACTTTTTAGTTGGTTTATTTCTTTTCAAGTCTCTTGTCCGGAACATTCTTATCGCCGAAGCCTCTTATCAGTACTGAGGGATCAGAATTTATCTTATTTGTCGTCTCCTGAAGGTTTGACAGTGTAATCCTGAGGATACGCATGCTCTCGGTCAGTTCCTGGCTGTTCATATCCAGTTCCTGGTCTATCCGGTACAGCAGCTGCCCTGTTTGCTTTGATATTTCGGCCAGGTTGGCAATAAACAACTTAAGGTCAGTCTCCTTCAGGTGCTGGGATATATCATGCGCATTTCCCATAATCTGGTTTAAGGTATCACTCCGGATAAAACTGTTTATTCCGTGAATTGCTTCGTTAAGTGTTATGGTGGAGGTATCCAGCCGGGCCGCAACCATATTAGCCGTTGTCACAGCCTGCCTCACATCCTTCCTGTTTTCATGTATAAGCGTATCAAGAAGCTTGACCGTGCTATTGAGCTGGCTGCTGAGGTAATTGATATTATCGGCAGCCTCGGTGAACTTATTCAGGCTTTCAGGTCTTGTAAACAGTTGCAGGTTATTTATCACCCTCTCTGCTTTTTCGGCAATTATATTTGCCTTACCCGTTATTTCCTCGGCCGCCGAACTGCCGGCATCAATAAAACCTCCTTTTTCAAGAAATTCTGCCTCGTTGGTTCCTCCCCGTATCTCTATTGTCTTAAGCCCTGTAATACCAAGCGAGACGATATCGGCATAGGCATCTTCCTTAACCGGTGTGCCAGGCTGCAGGGCAAGCTCCACGATTACCGAATTAATATCCTGTGGATCTACAAAAATATTTGAGATGCTGCCTATTTTTATCCCCAGGTACTTAACGGGACTCCCCACTTCCAGTCCACTTACCGATACATCATGATATGCTACAAAGTAGGTATCGGTTTTTTCAAAAAGCTTATTGGCGGCAAAATACAGCACCAGTACCACAAGTATTACGCTGCTTAGAAAAACAAACACTCCAAGCCTTATTCTCTGAGTCTGTATTTTCATGCTAATATTTATTACCCTTTTCCTCATCACCCTTTGATGAGTCGCTGTCATCAGTCTTTCTTTCCTCCTGCCCGAGCTGTGATGTTATTTCATCAAGCCTCTGATGCAATGCATTAAGATTGGCATTATTCCTGTTCAGTTCTTCAGACTGCATTTTATAAAGCGTTTCCTTGAGCCTGAGTAGCTCAATATCTTTCTCAAGCAGTGCTATCCTGTTCTCCATGTCCTTATTACGCCCCAGGTTCCTCATCGCCATAGTCTGCTCAACATATTTTATCAGGCCCATAAGCAAAAGGCCGAGCACAAAGAAAAAGACAAACGGATAAGCACCTATAACAGCAAAGCCGATGTCGGTCTTAAGGTTAATAATGAACACATCCCAGTTAAATACAAGGTAATATATCCATATGACAAGCCACAGTATTATGGCTGCATTAATAATATGTTTCAGTTTGATCTTATTCATCTTTCAGTTTTAATATTTCTTTATCAATATTTTCAAGTTCTTTCATAAGTGACAGAAAGACCCTTTTGCGAAGTATGTTATCAGGCACCTTATTATCATTATTTTTCACCTCAAGGTAAAACTTCATTCCCAGCTGCGTTGCTACCTCTTTCTTCTTTTTGTTAAGCCTGCTAACCTCTATATTATCCCTGAGCTCATCGGCAGCCGCCTGCGCCCTGTTCACTCCTTCCTTTGTAAGGTCTAGTCCTGATTTAAAGGCTTCAGATGAACGGTCTTTCACCTTACCGAAGAGAACTTCGGAATAGGCAGATATTTTATCTGCAATACTGCGGGCCTCCTCTCCCACTACTCTTGCGCCCTCGGAAATATTATCACCGGTCTCTTCCCAGAATCCGGATTCGGAAACAGACTCACCGGCTTTCCTCAGGTTCTCCTTAATATCGCCGGCAGACTCTTCAAACTCATCCTGCACCTCATTGATCCTGGTCTCAGCTTCCCCTATCTTCTCCTCGGCTTTCTTTTTCACATTCTTTGCACCTTTTTTCATATGACCAGTTTCTTTCTTCACTTTCTTTGATTCCTTATTGATCTTATCACTCATCTTATCGGTTCTTGATTTCTGCTTTTTTGTCATGACCCCATATATTAAATTATTAACTCTTTCCTGTTATTCTCAGCTCTTCTTCCTTCTTCGCCTTCCTATTATATAGAACAATCCTGTTATTATTATTCCTGCAATTACGATAATTATTACTGTACCGGTAATATTCCTGACATTTTTCGATCTTTTCTCTTCCAGTTCAGCCATCTGCCTTGCCAGTGCTGTCTCATCTTCAGCAATCTCTGACCTCATCTTATCTATCTGCCTTCTCTTTTGCCGGATAGATTCCTCAACTGATATAAGCTGTTCCGATCTCTCTTCAGTTCCGGTAACATCCTCTGTTCCTTCACCTTCACCTTTTTCCAGCATCTGTTTTTCCATCTCAGCCAGTTCAGCTTCCTGTCCTTCTATCCCTGCCCTCTCTGCAAGTATCTCAGAAAGCTCCCTGCTTTTTACCAGCTCTGTTTCCTCTTCCAGCGACTCAATCCGCTCATTAAGGATTTCTTTTCTTTCTGACAGTTCGCCCTTAAGTTCTGCAAGGTTCCTGATATTTTCATCAAGCGACTCCATCTCATTGCTGAGTCTTTCAATCTCCTGCTTTGTAAAGGCTGTTATTGTTTCATCCCTGTCATATTCTTCGCTCATCATCATCCTGAGTCTCTCCCTGAGGTCATCAGCATCAGCAATCCATTCATTAAGGCTTTTGATATTGCTTTCTGCACTTTTTATCTTATTCTGTTCTTCCTTCAGATAAGTATTTATTTCACTTATTTTAAGATCATATTTCTCAAGTTCCGCCTCATCACCATCCTTCTTCAGCACCTCGTTCTTTTCCCTCTGGTAGATATTCTTCTCATCCTCAAGAAGCTCAATCTTCTTCATGGCAAGATTTATCTTCTGCTCATTCAGATCTATCTCCTTAAGCTTAATAAGCCGCTCCTCTTCAATCTCATCCAGCCTCTTATCAATATCATCTATACCGGTTATCAGTTCGTCCCGCGAAACTGATTTCTGTTCTGACAGTTGCTGCTCCTTAATCTCAAGTGTGTCTTTCCTTTTCTGATTAGCCTCACTTCTCTGCTGAATAAGGGCAATGCTGTCTTCTATCTCATTCAAGCGCTCCATAAGCTCAGCCTTACTTTTTTCCAGCTCTTCCTGTTTCTCTTCCTTAAGCGTCTCAGCATATTCCTGCTGATCAGACTCAAGGGCTTCAATATCTTCCCGAACCACTGAACGCCTGCCTTCAAGGTCACGCTGCTCAGATTCAAGCGAATCTTTCAAAGCCTGTATCTCGTTAAAGGTTTCTTCAAGCAATTCATCGCCTTCTTCAAGAACCGTTTTCTGCTTTTCAAGCAGCTTTTGTACTTCTCTCTCCGACTGGCTGTCAGAACATGATCCCATTACCAATGTCAATATAAATAATGGTATCATTATCTTAAAAAAAGATTTATTCCTGGTTTTCATTAAAGATTCCTCCATTATTGATTAAAATCTTAATAAAATTAAGTATTTATATACAAAAAGTAAAACATATTTTGATCGCATATTGTTTTCAATCATAATATGAACATATCTACATAATGTACACATTCTTTACGGCATATACAAAAATATCAGGATATAGAGACATTAATTGGTTAATATGGCCTGATTTGTGTAAATTTATTTATCAAAAATATAAACCAATAAACCACTGAACTGATGAGTAGCAAAACAATTCTTATTATAGCTGTTGTAATGACTGCCTGTTCCAGTTCATCCGGGACGGAGCAAAGCAGGACTCAGAATATTAAAAACAGCTTACCGGATAATAATCACACAACAGTCATTACCCAATGGGAAGATGTTAACTTCCGGGCATTTATGAGCAATGGTGAACAAATACATTTCATTGCCAGTTCAGAGCTCAATCCCGTAGACCCTTTTGAAGGTCTGGGGGAATACGGCGCCCATAATCTTTTTGATAGTGATATTAACACTGCATGGGTAGAGGGAGTTGAGGGTCACGGCACCGGCGAGTACATAATAATTGAAGCGGGAAAGCAATTACCTTCCGGGATAACTATCCATAACGGCTACCAGAAAACAGAAAGGCTTTACAGGATGAACAGCCGTCCGAGCAAACTTGAGCTCAGTCTTTACGCGGGCTTCTTTCTTGAAGGTGATGTTTCTGAGATAGCCACACGTTACAGAATAATGCAGATTGACGGTCCGGTATACATTGAGATGGAAGACAGGATGGGTCTGCAGAATATTATAATGCCTTTTATCTATGAAGATGCCGTTGCGTACAAGGATTCACTGACGGCCGTTTTTTATTCTGACCACGAAGAGGAGATAGAACAGAGAAAAAAAATGTGCCCTTCGTGTGACCTGACTCCACATTTCAGCTTCTTTATAAGGTTTGAGATAGCGGATGTTTATGAAGGATCCGATTGGGATGATACATGTATATCGGAAATTGCATTTTTATATTCTGATAATGAAGGCGAAAGTGGATTAAACGGGTCTGACGAAAAGATACTACGGGTATATAACGATGCCGGCAGGATATATGCTGACACTGAAAAGGAAAAAGGCATTATGCTTATTGACAAGACAATGCTTAAAGAGTACAGGGAGCTGCCGGACAATATGCATATGGATATTATACTGATGGATGTAAGCCCGGACAATGAATGGGCACAGCTTGATCTGCTTTTTTACGAGGAAGGTGCAAACAGGGCGGAGGAATATTCAATAATATATAATGTTAGAATGCAGAAGAGAGTTGATGAATCCCTTCTTGGAACAAAATTCGGCATCTTCGGTTTCATTGAAGATAAGGGAAGGATATGGCTGGACACCATTGACGGCTATATTGATCTTGACGAGATAGAAGAAAAGATGGAGTCAGAACTTGAATAAGCGCCTGGAGCAGGACCAGATTCGAAGAGCAGTATTTGATTAGTCATTATAGCTCACCCCGGCGGGTAGAGCAGATATTTACATCAACGGCTTATGGAGTACAGCCTCATACCCGGGAGATCAATTGCGGTAAGATCACCCAGACCCCTCTCCTTCCCGTAAACACAGCCTGTATCAACATTAATAACAGAGGGCGATCCCTTAAGCTGTTTCTGCAGCTCATACAGGGGATGGGGACGGTGACCATGCACTATGACCTTATCCTTAAATACAGGTGATGTATACTCAAAACGTCGCTCCCAGAGCATACTGTATTTATCGGAGAAGGGATCATCCAGCTCATCATTAAAGCCGCCATGGACAAAAATAAAGTTACCCTCAGCATGATATACGCGCATAGCTGAAAGAAAATCCATGTACCTGCTGTCTATCTCAGAAACCGAAAGGGCATCAAAGCTTCGAAGGGTTTCACCACCCCCGTTCATCATCCAGTTATAATTGCCGGCAGTAGAGCCTGATGCATTCAGCATCATATCTTCATGGTTTCCCATCAAAGGTATGATATCAAAACCTTCTGAAACAAGGTCCATGATAAGGTCAAGCACGGCCTTGCTGTCCGGTCCCCTGTCAATATAATCACCCAGCATGACCAGCCTGTCATCTTTTTTAAGATTAATAATCTCACTTACAAGCAGGTACAGCTGCCTGTAACAACCGTGTATATCTCCTATGGCCATTAATCGTCCGATAACACTATAGTTTTTTTATTTATAATAATTCCCCAATAATTTCCTTGTGACTATTTCTCATTCCTCTGCCCCCTTAAAACTTCTTTGACAGAGGGATATAATATTTCCACCCACATTTCATACATCCTGCCTGAAGGATGCAATCCGTCCCCGGCTACCAGTGAAAGATCATCTGAAGCTCTCCTTGATACTCCGCTTACATCAATATATTTTACATTCGCCTCATTACATTCCTCAACTATAACATTATTAAAGCTGTCAATCTCCTCAGCAATCTTTTCCTGGTCCCTGCCGGCAGCAAAGGGTGTTACGCCCCAGTCAGGTATTGAAAGCACAATAACATTATCAGCAATACCAGCAGCACAGCTTATTGCAGTATCTATCAGCGATGCAAGTTCCTTCCTGAAGTTATCCCTGTCGCGGCCACGGTACTGGTTATTAACACCTGTCATCAATGATACAAGCGCATATTCCCTGCCGGGACCGGCTTCTTCAATACCGGCCATCAACTCATCCGTTGTCCAGCCTGTCTTTGCAATGATCCGGGCATCTGAAATATCAATACCGTCTGCCCTCAGCTTTTCCACCAGCTGCACAGGCCACCGTTGCTCCTCTTCCACACCTTCACCTATGGTGTATGAATCGCCAAGCGCCAGGTAAGTCAACTCTTTGTTACCGGTATCCATATCCTTTTCTTTATTTACGTTCTGGCATGCCAGCATTACCAGGCTTAAAAATATAAATGAGATACATACTTTTTTTCCCATAATATAATAGTAACTAAACATTTTATTCCATAGCATTTAGGACCAATACTGAATCGTCAAATAGCAGTTTATTTTTTTAATTAATTTACCAAGGTAGTAAATATGATCCTATTTCCCTACCTTCGGTTATTAATCAAGTTATGGATATAATTAACCGGGCGCAGAGAGCTCGCGAACAGTTAATGCGGGTACCCGCGACTCATGCAGGCACATAAGTTTTACCTGAATTTCTGCAGTATATTAACAAGCAGCATCAGGTTTTCCTTTGATTCCTCATCAAGATCATCTCTTTTGATCTTTCCTGCATTCACATCACTCAGAAACTTGCTGAGCAGGAAATTACGGGGCAGGTCATTGACAATTATATGTTCAGAATTGGATACAGTTATGCCCTCCCTTGTTTTCAGAATGATATTCTTAAAGTCGAGGGTAGACAGCAAGTCTTCCGCATTGGCAAATTCTTCAGGCATAATAACTATATTCTCATTCTCGCCGGGCTTGCCACTGAAAACCATTTTTTCAAGCTCATGTGCAACTTCAATCTCGTCATCATTATGAAAAAGCAATACGGCAAACCTCATTCCCCAGCCCATAAGTATATTGCACATAAGGGGTATAGATGATGAGTCTGTTGAAGGTATAAAGTGTATACGCCCCTTATACCCCGTCAGCTTAATGGCAGCATTCATTATGTAGAAGGTACCCACATTATTGACTATAATATTATATCTGTCAACAGAGAACTCCTGGTTACCCACGGGATTACCCATAATGCTCTGCAGTGGTGACAGTGTATCGGGCGAAGCATCACCCAGCCTGGCGGCATCAAGGATAACGGTTGCCGATCTCTGGCTTGCCACATCATCCCGCTGTACTGCCAGCACCCTGTGCAGCTTGTTTATATCCACAAGGTGGGGTGAGTGCGTGGTATAAATAACCTGTATATTATCCTTTATATCTTCAAACACCTTGAGCACATCTTCCTGGGCTCTTGCATGCAGGCTCACACCCGGTTCATCAACCAGCAGTATAAGCTGCCTGTTCTCCTTCTGCGATGCTGCCATCAGCTCAAGATAGAATGAAAGGAACCACCTCACTCCCCTGCTGCGCTGCTTGGGGTACAGCCTCTCTCCTTCATCCTTAACCCAGAATTCAAGGTAGGGCTTACCCGCCCTGTCGCCATGACTGACACTGTAATGATCAAGTTCAAAATTTATCCTTATCTTATTGTGCCTGCCCACATACTGCTGCCAGAAATCCTGGAAGTCAAGTGTAAGCCTGGAGTTCAGGTTTTCAATTTTCTGCTTCAGTATCCTTGACGAGGGTTGCTGGAAGAATGTA
>JAWLFR010000137.1:0-5449 GCA_041685495.1 Bacteroidales bacterium | reverse complement strand
GCGGAAAAAGGTTTTTTTGAAAGGAATATCAAACTGTTACTGTTGGTGGCGGGCTTGTTACTACTTATTTCATTATTGATCTTTTCTAACATAAGCGTCCTTAAACACCAGGTGCGCAAAAAGACAGCCGAGCTAAAAAGACAGCTTATTGAAAAAGAGAAGGCACGAATATCTTCCCGGAAGAATGAATCAAGACTGAACAGTATTTTCAAGATATACAACCACGCAGCAGATTCAGTCGACGAACTACTGGAATACACTATCAAACAGACAGTTCAGCTGACCGACAGCAAGTCAGGTATGCTTTACCGTTTTGACAGTAAAAGCAAGTTGTTTGTACTCTCTGACTTTTATTCAGTGGATAAGAAACCGGGTACAGAGAACAGACCGGCAAACTCATTCTCTGCAAATGATTTAAGTATCTGTAATGATATATTAAAAAAAGAAGTTGCTATAATAAATAAAAACCAGCTAAGGGAAGTATTATTAAAACATGAAAACTGTCCGTTCCGCAGCATCTCAATAAAAAATCTTTTAGGCATACCTGTAATTGCTGACGATAATACTGTTGACGGTGTTCTGTTTATTGCCAACAAAGAAGAAGGATATGACGAATCAGATGCACAACAATCTGCTTTGCTTATTAACTCTGCCTGGAGGCATATACATAAACAGATATGGCATAAACAGTTGATCAGCGCAAAAGAAAAGTCGGAGATAAGTGAATCAAAATTATCCCTTCTTAATGAAATGGTCCTGGAAATTCTGGATCAGAAAAAGCTGGAAGACGTTTATAACTATATAACTGACAGTTTGCACAAACAGTTCCCCGGCACGGTGATTTTATGCATTTCGGTTAACGAAGCAAAGAATAATTCGAAACTGGAATCGGTATCCGGACTTGACAACCAACTCCTGAACAGAATCATGAAGGTTTCAGGTTTTAACCCTGTAGGTAAAATCTACAGTCTTACCCCTGTGCACTATCAACATTTTAAATCCGGTAAGCTGGTTGAGTTTGAAGGGGGGCTGGCTGATTTTTCAACCACCGAATTTCCCGCAGCAGCAGCAAAAGCCATCCAGAAACTTATCGGCATAAAGAAGATATATACCATAGGCATCAATAAAGATGACAGCTTATTAGCGGCCATTCACTTTTTTTCCCCCGATAATGATGTTGATATACTGGATGATACTCCTTTCATAGAAACATTCGTCAACCAGGCCAGCCTTGTTTTACAAAAATTCATGATCAAGGAAGAATTGATTAAAGCTAAAGAGAAAGCAGAAGAGAGCGACAGGCTGAAGTCAAATTTCCTGCAAAATATGTCGCACGAAATCCGTACACCGCTGAATGCAATAGTCGGCTTTTCGCAATTGATGACCGAGCCGCAACTGACAGAGGAGGAATATAAGATATATGCAGAACAGATTCAAAGCGGGAGTGACAGGTTAACCGGTGTTATCAAAGATATAATTGAAATCTCCCAGCTGCATTCCGGGCAGGCAGAGATTACAGATACTGAATTTGACCTGATCGGTTTAATCTCTGAGATGAATGAATCAATGTCTGAAAAGGCAAAAAATAAAAACCTTGAATTAAAGGTTGTCCAGAAGATTGAGAAAAAGAAATACTACATTGAAACAGACAGGGAGAAATTACGGGCTATATTGGTTCATTTAACCGACAATGCTGTTAAGTTTACACCCGAAGGATCAGTGAAGATTATTACCGCTATCAGGGATGACAGGCTGCATTTCTCCGTTTCAGATACGGGTATAGGCATATCTCCTGAGACACAAAAGATCATTTTTGAACCATTCCGCCAGAGTGAAACGGACACCCGTCGCAAATTCGGGGGAAACGGACTGGGACTTTCACTGGTCAGGGCATATGTGGACTTACTTGGTGGTAAAATAAACCTGGAATCACAGGTCAATAAGGGAACAACAGTTACTGTTGCTTTACCGTTCAGAGCAAAAGCTGCTGAGGAAACAGCTAAGGTAGCTGAGAGTAGTATCAGAACTGCATCAAATGTTAAGAATAAAAAAGACATAGTTATCATTGCTGAAGATGAATATGCCAATTTCATGTACCTGAAAAAGCTGATCAATGAAGACAACATACATGTGCTGCATGCAAAGGATGGATACGAAGTCATTGATCTGTGCAGGAATGACTCCGCGGTAAATCTGATCTTTATGGATATAAAAATGCCGAATATGGATGGCCATACAGCAGCTAAAATGATAAAAGAATTCAGGCCTGAGCTGCCTATTATTGCCCAGACAGCCTATGCACTGGAATCCGATAAGCTGAAATTCGCCGATGTTTTTGATGATTATCTGACAAAACCTATTGAGAAACACAGGGTCAAACAAATTATCAACAAGTACGGAAGTGCAATAAATTAGCAGTGTAATAAAGCACTACGGCCATGAACTGAAAATATATCCCGCTTGCGGAGCATTATCTTTTTTCCTATTTTCGCAGGGCTTTTTTAAATAAGCACCGTGCATAGAACACGGACGCCTGTAGGATTAGTTATCTTTACATGCATTAGCCCGGATGGCAGGACCGAGCTTTGTTTTTACGCCCGGATGGCGGAATTGGTAGACGCGCTGGTCTCAAACACCAGTTCCTTTTTTGGAGTGCCGGTTCGACCCCGGCTCCGGGCACAGGAAAAGAGGCTGTCTCAAAAGGGCAGTCTCTTTTTTCATTTATGAATTATTTATTGCATCCCAATACATTTTTATGATAATTTTAACCTAATAATCAATCCTTTAACTCATTATTAAGAATTAACGTTTTACCTTTATTCTGCAAATCAACCCAATAAACAACCATGAAACCATTGTCGATAAAAAAAGTCACAATCTTTTTTGTTCTGATTATTATCTTTCCCGCGGCCATAGCCCAGGATCAGCTACCTGAAAAAAAACATATTATCGGTTTCAACGGCCCCGTGAGTATTAACAGCAACTTAATAAACGGAGGTAGTGTGGATTGTATTTTTGCCCTGAGGTACGGCTACCGGTTCAGTAGTAACATCACCGCGGGTGCTGAGTTCTCCGGATACTATACCATCTTCCTGGCTGATAACATTACAGATGCCAGGTCATATGGACTGAGGCCGGGAGTATTTGGCCGTTATACACTTTTCCCTGACAGCAGGATAAACCTGTTTGCCGAAGCACAAATATATACTGCTTATTCCCGGTTCATTCCGGGCAGTGACCCTGTGTTTGATAGTATTGATGAAAGGAAATCACTTGGCTTGTCTGCTTACCTGGCCCCGGGGATTTCACTGAAATCAAAAAGCCGTAAACTAAGCTTTGACCTTATGTATAAATTCGCTGACAGGTCATTCAAATACGGAAGGGAATATGGCGTAAGCTGGAGACTTAATTTTCATTTTTAAACGGACATAAAAATCTATTGGTTTTACATAGACAAATGAAAACCTGATTGACTTATTGAGGAAGTTTATGAAAAGGGTAATCCTTTACAGTTTCATTATTGTTATGACGACATTGGCATGCACAAAGGTTATCGACATTGATTTCCCGGCGCACGAATCAAAGCCTGTAGTCAACTCGTTTATAGGTGCTGACAGTATTATCCAGGTACACGTCAACACAAGTGTCCCGGTACTTGAACCCGACACAATCTTCCCCGATGATGCACTGGTATTGCTGTATAAGGATAATACCCCACGGGATACCCTGACCTTTCAAAGTAACAGGTATATGTCTGATTACACCGGTGAAATCGGATGCGAATACGCCGTTAAAGTATTGATACCCGGCTATGATACGGTATTTTCAGAAACAAAGGTTCCTGAAAGACCGCAGATCTATGATCTATCGCATAAGCATGATATCATTATCGATCAGGACAGGATCCATTACTCACAATTGAAGTTTACCATCAGGGATAGTGACCCGGAGGTAAACTATTACGAGTTTGACATTATCGAAAAATATTCGTCTGAATATACACCGGAAGATACAACATACGGTTTTACATGGCTGGGTAATAATGTGGATCCTGTTTTGGAGGATGAGGGTCTGCTGGATTATAATCCGCCAACAATGGTTTTTACGGACAGGCTTTTCAACGGGTCTGATTATACTATGACAATAAATTATACCAGTCCCAATAACCATACAGATAGCTACGACGTGATTCTCAAATTCAATTCAGTCAGCAGTGATTACTACTACTATAAAAGGAAACTGGCCATATTCACATCGACTCTTTATGCAGACATATTTTTCGGCGGACCTGAACCGGTTGAGCTATACTCCAATATAAAAGGGGGATACGGCATCTTTGCCTCTTATACCTCCTCTGAGTATGTAATACACGTGAACGAGGAAGAATGAAGTGTAAACTGATAATATTAGCTTTAGCCCTTCTGTCTGCCTTAAAGATGGAGGCCCAGACAACTATATCCGGTTTTATAACTGACGCTGAGAACGGCGAAGCCCTTATTGGCGCACATATTTACGACAGGAATTCCCTGTCAGGTACTTTATCCAATGAATACGGGTATTACAGCTTAAGTATACAGGGCGGTGATTCAATCAGCCTGCTATACTCATTTACAGGTTACGGCGATTCCCTGATCATTCTGCCGGGAGGGAAAGATCACAGGATTGATATGCCTCTTGTTCCGGGTATTGAAGTGGGTGAGGTAAAAGTAGAGGCACAGCCTGTACGGGATCATATGCAGCCTGAAAATATCAGTCTCCCTGCAAAGGATGTAAAATATCTGCCATCACTGGGAGGGGAATTCGATTTAATGAAAGCCTTCCAGCTGATGCCGGGTATCCAGTCCGGTAATGAAGGCAACAGTGGCCTGCATGTCAGGGGAGGCAGCCCTGACCAGAACCTTATCCTGCTCGATGGAGTACCTCTCTATTATGTTAATCACCTTGGTGGCTTTATATCGGTTTTTAATCCCGATGCAATAAACAGCGCAAACCTCATAAAGGGTGCCTTCCCTGCAAAATACGGGATGCGGCTATCTTCAATACTTGACCTCAGGATGAAGGAGGGTAACCGGAAGGATTTCGGGGTTAACGGCACCATCGGGCTTGTCTCGTCAAAAATATCAGTCGAGGGTCCCATTAAGAAAGACACTTCCTCATTTATTATATCAGCCCGCAGGTTCTTGTATGACCTTTTTAGCCGGCCACTCTCAAAATACATTTTAACAGACGGGTATTCAATGGGCTATACTTTTTATGACCTTAACGGCAAAGCAAATTATAAAGTTTCCGACCGCGACAGATTCTATATAAGCTGGTATTCAGGCGATGATAAGTCAATTCTGAAATATATGGACCCGAAGGTTAAAACCGATAAATCAAAAGGAATTATTAAATGGGGAAACCTTCTTGCATCTCTCAGGTGGAACCATGTATACAACAAAAAGTTATT
>JAWLFR010000136.1:0-5467 GCA_041685495.1 Bacteroidales bacterium | reverse complement strand
CCTATCTGTGACTGTGTCTGCCTGAATCCCTGCATGGCTATTGATGCAATGGTTGCAAAAGAGGCCGGCCTTGGGTCTACGCCTGCAGGCACCCTGGCACACAGGTTCACCGGTACATAATTTACCTCGGCATGGTTGGCATAGCCGGCCCCTCCACAGGCAACGATGTCTCCCTTTTTAAGATCATTCACTGCATTGCCTGTCTCGATAACCTCTCCAACAAGGCTGTATCCCAGTGGCGATAATGAGTCCAGTTTATTCATCACCTTCCTGTATGTTGCCATAGGTCCCTGCTGCTTAAGATTATTTACCACCTCTTTGACCTGTTCGGGCTTTTTCCTGGCCATCTGCAGGTAATTAAGATCGGCATTCTTCATTTTCATCACCTCGGTCCCAACACTTACGGCCGAATAAATTGTGCGTACAAGCACACCCCCTGCTTTACATACCGGCACCGGCACCTCTTCAACGGTGAGTGTCTTTTTTCTGATATTTTGTGTCAGCTGCTTCATTATTTGTTTTTATTAATATTAACTCTCCACGCAGCAAGCTGCGTGGAACATTTTCCCGGTGATGATCATATCCCGGCTTCTTTCCATTTAGCTTTTATTTCATCCGGGCTATAGGCTGAGGGTACATCCTCAAGATGCTGCTCCAGCTCCTGATCTGTGAACCGCCTTTTTACAGCTTTGCACGGTATGCCCACACATATTGAATAAGGTGGCAGCGACCTGTTTACCACGCTTGAGGCACCAACCACAGAGCCTTCTCCAATGCTTACACCTTTCAATATCGAAACATTGCCTCCTATCCATACATCATCTTCAATACTTACCGCACCGTAATTCTTTATTTTCCTGGTCTCCCAGAGTGTTTTGCCCACAGCACTGAAGGTATGGTCATGGCATTCGATCAGCAGGCGCGGACCTATCTGAACACCATTGCCAATGCTGAGCCGGTAGGCTGATATATGAAATCCTGGGCCTATATAAATGCTGTCGCCAAGATATATCTCCCGGTGATGATATAACCGGCCACCCGGACCAAGCCTGTTTTCCCTTCCTGTTCTCCGGGCAAGGAGGAAAAGCCTGGGATACCTTATCATGCTGATTACCTGGCGTGGCATTGTTTTAATATGGCTCATAGCTGTTCAAATATTATTTTTGTGCTTACTGAGACTGTATGAGATAAATCTCTCCATCATACTTTCAACACTGTGCTCCGAGTAAAGCAGTTCCTCTGCTTTTTCGCCCATACTTTTCCAGTCGAGGTAAGTTTTTGACCTGATAAAGTCTGCAGCATCATCAACATCCTCATATATATACCCTGTCACATTATTTTTTACCAGGTCTTTTTCTGCTCCGTCAGCACTGCGGCAAATAACTGGTACACCGAATGCCATCGACTGGTTTATTGAGAGTCCGCCCAGACCCGGCAGTACAGAGAATGATGCCTGCCTGTAATAAGGTGCCAGCTGACCGGCTTTTTTATAGCCCACGAATATGTGGTTGACATCACTGAATTCCTTTTCGAGCTTTTGCCTGTATGCCGGTTTACCATCACCAACAATTATCAGGAAATATTTTTCACCAAGTATCCTCATCAGCCAGGCCAGTGATTCTATATTCTTATTGCTTACCAGCGAACCGACGAATATCAGGTAGGTGTATTTACCGTTATGGCCCTGCTCAAATTCCCCGGGAAGGGTGTCCGTGTAGCGCGACCTTACTTCTTTTATCTTCCTGGTGTCAATGGTATTATTCAGGACAACTATCTTCTCCTGATTAACGCCAAGGGATTTGAAGTACTCCCTGCTTTGCGAATGGTATCCATATACCAGTGATGCTTTACGGAGCAGAAGCTTATAAAGACTCATATAAATCTTTCTCTTCAGCGAATCACCAAAGTCAGCATAGCCCTTACCCAGGTCCCAGATAATATACCTCCTGTTAAACAGCATGCTGTATAGCAATATCTGCAGGTTATTGACAGTATTCTGTCCGCCTTCACTTATAATAACACCCGGTTTACTTCTTAGCAGGTTAAAGAACAGAAAGGGGAACAGGACATAGCTGCCCCCGATATGTATGGTGGGCGTTTTAAGAATAAAATCCCTGGAGGCAGCATCATCATGTACCTTTACCTTCCCCCTTGACACGGTAGAATTGACAAGCCTGAAATTTATCTTTCGATCAGACAGGTACTCAAAGAATCCCTCCCTGAAATTATAATAGAATCGCTGAACTATAAAAATGTCTGTTGCCATGTTATTACATTCGTTTTAAAAAATAATATCTTGTATCATCAATATCCTTCGGGCCTGTAATTAAACAAGCCTGTTAATCCCCCAATCCCCTCGGATATGGTTAAAATCCCCCAGTACCTCGGCTTAATGGGCAATGGCACCATAATGAGTCCCGCTGATCCGCTGAGTATATAGAAAACACTCACCATGAATTTGTACATCATCTTACCATACTTCTTCTCTATCCTCATTTTATAAACGAAGTTAGTGGCACCCCTGTGCTTCCTTTTCATGAGCCATGAGAGCTTAGTACGGTCGCGGGGAACAAATTCATAAACCATTGCCCTGTTTGTCCAGTACAGTGATGCACCTTTTTCATGCATCTGCATCCCGAAATAAGCATCTTCGGACCCTGTGAAATTGAATCTCTCATCAAAACGCACCTTTAGTTTTTTAAGTGTTTCGGTCTTAATGATCAGGTTGCCGGTTGCCAGTTTTTTAATTTTCTCATTATTCCTGTAATCTTTCCTTTTAAACCAGAACCTTATACTAGCAGGTATACCTTCTTCAAAGACAGGTACAACAGGGCCGCGTACCATATCAGCATTATTATTAATAAGGGTCTTAAGCATCTCATTCAACCAGTCAGGATGGGGGTATTCATCATCATCCATAAAGAGCATATAATCAGCATTCTCCTCTATGACCCTTTTTATCAGCTCATTTCTGACATTAGACAATCCTTTTACAGGATAGGAAAAGTACCTTATCTCAAAAGTGTGATTCACATTCGTCCCTGTGAACCTGGGTGGCACAATTTCAGCCGAGCGCTCCGGGTCGTTATCAACAATAATAACAACGACACTACTTATCAGGCTATTATCTATATTGCATTCAAGCAGTCGATCAAGCAAATGCTCCAGCATCTCCGGTCGTTTATAGGTTGGTATGCAAACTGACAGTTTATTCATAATAATTACTGCTTGTATTATTGCTATTATTACTTCATCAATTAGTTTCTTTTGTAGAACTCATTTTTAGATCCGAAAAGAATAAATGCCAGTCCTCCCCTTGCATTTGATATTTTTATTATTCCCTTCAGCTTATCCTCGCCGGCAAAAAAATAAAATGGGGCCAGCAGCAACATGCCATTAATAAACCGCAGTACCAGTCGCGGAAAAGACATCCACTTTGAATAATTATCATCCTCAAGGGTTTTCACATAAACATTGGCATTGGAAATTCTGAACGAGCGTTTCCTGACATAGTCAATTCCGGTTCTGGATTCCGGCACCAGCTCATAAGCTTTTGCTTTCTGATTACATACGATAGTGCCACCCCGGCTGGTAATATTATAAGTCATAAACCGGTCTTCACCACCGGTGAAGTTCAGCCTGAGGTCGAAGGGCCCGTCTATCCTGTCCAGCCAGCTCTTCCTTATCATCAGGCTATTTGTAAAGGCTGTTCTCACCTCTTCACCGTAGCCAAATACCTTTGGTGTATGAAATTTGCTTATAAAAGGAGGAACATCCCTGCTGAAAACAGGCGGGTTTGATCCCCACACACCATCAGCATTAAACTCCCTCTGGCAGGACACCATTTCAGTCAGCCATTTTTTATCCACCACCTGGTCATCATCTACAAAGCAACAGAAATCACTATCACCCGCCTCCCTTACCGACCTGTTACGGGCATTGACGAGTCCGGGTGCAGGCTCCAGGTAATAACTTACTGATATCTTGTTTCTTGATTTAAACTCATTGATTATATATTCTGAGCTGTTGATGCTATCATTTTCCACAACGACAACATCCATAGATACATCTTCCGGGATCTCAAGCTCCTCAAGGCTCTGAAGAAGATTTTTAATGCCTTCCTGCCTTTTCCGGGTACACACACAAATGGCTATTCTTTCCATCAGGTCTCAGGTTTATACTAAATTTCTATATAGTATAAACCTGATTATTACCTGATTGTTCATCAGCTTCATCTTTTGATATATCAATAAGATAAAGCACAAGGGCTTCAACGGCAAAAACACCTGCCCTGTAGATTTCCATTGTAGTAAAGGAAACCAGTATGAGGTACAGGAAATAAAAATTCAGATATGAATATTCAGGTCGTAATTTAATAAATGCAGCTTTCAGGGCATACCACAGCATACCTGTCAGCGCCAGTGCCCCTATTACAAAATAAAAACCCAGTATGCCCAGGTCAACCCAGTAAAAACCATATTGTTCCTGGAAGAAACGCATCTTCTGGTTGTAGTTACCCTCACCGGCAGGAAAGCCTCCTCCCGTTACGTAATAAAGGCCTTTTTCCATATAATTGTTAATAAAAAAATCGAGCTGCTTTAAGCGAATATATTCATCACCCTGGTCTATCTGTTCCGTGGTAGTATAGATCATGTTTTTGATAATGGCTGAGGTGCTTCTCGACTGTGCCAGTCCGGCCAGCAATACAATGGCAAGGATTACTGTCAGCAGGTGGTTTTTTGAATACCTTGCCAGCTTAATATACATCATTATTGTAAGCACTACGGTCATGATGGTGAGTGTACGAAAGCCTCCCTTAAGAAGGATAATAAAGAAAAAGCCCAGCAATATTATATTGGTCCATTTCTGCTTCATCATATACCTGTTAAGAAGCATAAAATAAGCAAGCACAAGGAAACCGTTACCAATAATCCTCAGGCGTATAGTACCCCGGTCCACCTTCATCTGGCTCTCAACTATTTCAAGCGGGTAAGCGTAGAACTGGACCAGATAAAACACTGAGTACACTACCGCGAAAATTATTATCATATTTTCAAGGTATTTACGCTCTATCCTGAGCTGGTGCAGGCTGAAATAGAAAAGTATAAAATAGAAGCTGCCAAAGATAAGGAAGGTGTCTATTATCCTTTGCCCGTGGTAGAGATAGGCTGCTACTATATTAACTACGATACCTGCAAAAAAAACAATAATGGCGTTTCTGAACCTCAGTTTTTCCTGTCCCAGGGTGCTAATAAAGGCAAATCCCATTATCAGAAGGGAGACAGTATCTGTAATATAGTGGAATTGCCGGGGCAAAAACGAGAGACCCCAGAAATGTATTGAGCAAAGAAGAAGAAAGATAAATAAAAATTTCTTCATGCCGTATGGGACTTTAAATTCAATATCCTGTTCATCATTCTCTCATACTTTTCCTGCCTGTTTTTTCTGAATCTCCTGCAGGCATCAT
>JAWLFR010000135.1:3609-5478 GCA_041685495.1 Bacteroidales bacterium | reverse complement strand
GGTGCCGTCGGTTAAGGCCGGAGCGGTGTTTGCAGACCGCATAGTGGGAAAGCCTTACCTGCACCTTAATATCGACCGTGAAGCAATAGCCCGCTACGGACTCAATGTGGAAGATGTGCAGCAGGTGATAGAAACAGCAATAGGGGGTATGACAATCACTTCCACGGTGGAGGGCCGGGAACGCTACCCTGTTAGGGTGCGCTATCCCCGTGAACTGCGTGATGATCCCGAATCGATGGGTAATATACTTGTTACTGCCATGGGTGGCGCACAGATACCCATATCTGAGCTGGTCGACTTTCAATACCTGAGGGGACCGCAGGCTATAAAGAGTGAAGAGACCTTCCTTGTCGGCTATGTGCTGTTTGATAAGCGGGACGGGTTCTCTGAGGTGACAGTGGTCAATGATGCCCAGGCGACCATTCAGGCGAGGATCGATGCCGGCGACCTGGATGTTCCGGCCGGCGTAAGCTATAAATTCTCAGGTAATTATGAGAACCAGGTAAGGGCGGAGAAAAGACTGTCACTTATAGTGCCCATGGTATTGCTAATTGTCTTTTTCATACTGTACTTCCAGTTTAAGTCGGTTAGCACCTCCCTGATGGTCTTTGCAGGCATAGCCATGGCTTTCAGTGGTGGCTTTATGATGATATGGCTTTACGGCCAGAACTGGTTTGTTGATTTCTCAGTTTTCGGTACCAATATGCGTGACTTGTTCCAGATGCATACCATAAACCTCAGTGTGGCGGTATGGGTAGGCTTTATTGCTCTGTTCGGCATTGCCACTGATGATGGTGTGCTTATGGCCACTTACCTGGATCAGAGCTTTGCGCGAAATAAGACCGACAACGCTGAAGGCCTGAGGACCGCAGTGGTGGAGGCAGGTCACAGGAGGATAAGACCCGCGGTAATGACCTCTGCCACTACCATCATTGCACTGCTGCCCATCCTTACCTCAACGGGTCGCGGTTCTGATATTATGATACCCATGGCCATACCGGCTTTCGGGGGAATGATCTTCGCTGCCGTTACCTATTTTATTGTACCTGTACTGTACAGCTACCGCGAAGAAAAGAATCTTAAAAAGAAACAATTATGAGACTTGTAATAAGCATAATAATAGTATTGCTGGGGTATGTATCGGGACATTCACAGGTTCCGGATAAATATCTCAGGATGGCTGCTGAAAATAACCCCGGACTCCAGGCTGCCTATGCGGAGTTTGAGGCTGCCCTGCAAAAAGTGCCGCAGCTTAAGTCGCTGCCTGACCCGGATCTTTCCTTCGGCTATTTTATATCTCCCGTGGAGACCAGGGTGGGACCGCAGAGGGCCAGGCTTTCACTGAGCCAGATGTTTCCCTGGTTTGGCACCCTCAGGGCGCAGGCTGATGTTGCGGCACTGGAGGCTGAAGCAAGGTACCAGCAATTCCTGGATGAACGTAACAAATTATATTACAGGGTGGCAGATGCCTGGTACCCGCTTTTTGAACTTGGGCGGTGGAAGGAGATAGAACAGGAAAATATTGATATACTGCAATCCTATAAATCCATTGCCGAATCCAGGTTTCAGAATGGAGAAGGAGATATGGCTGATGTTCTGCGTGTGGATATCATGATTAATGATGCCCTCAGCAGCCTGAGCATACTTAAGAAGAAGGAAAAGCCGCTGCTTACTGCTTTTAATAAGCTGCTCAACAGGGATGAGAGTGAAGAGGTGGAACTGCCCGATTCACTGGATACCGCTTACCTGCCGGCAGTCATTGAGAGAGATTCAATGCTGAATAATAATCCGGCCCTAAATGCATTTGACCTTAAGGTGGAAGCCGGTGAGGCCGGTGAAGAGGCAGCACGCAGACAGGGACTGCCTAAG
>JAWLFR010000135.1:0-3509 GCA_041685495.1 Bacteroidales bacterium | reverse complement strand
CAGGATGAGCCGGGCGATTGCCCTATATGCGGGATGGATCTGATACCGCTGGAAAATGAGCAGGATGAAGAGATCGATGCAATGGCCATAAGCATGTCGCCCACAGCCATGGAACTGGCTGATGTAAGAACTGCGAAGGTTGCGTTAGCTGACCCGGTAAAACATATTCGCATGAGCGGCAGGGTTGAGGCTGATGAGAGACTTGTCTTTTCACAGTCTTCGCACCTCTCAGGCAGGGTAGAAAAACTGATGGTCAGTTATACGGGTGAGTATGTACGCAAAGGTTCGGTGATTGCTTCGATCTATGCACCTGAACTGGTAACAGCCCAGGAAGAATTGCTTGAAGCATATAAAACAAAAGAAACAAGACCGCAGCTCTTAAATGCTGCCAGGGCGAAGTTAAAGAACTGGAAGCTGACGGACAGCCAGATAGAAGAGATATTGCAAAGAGGGAGTCCGGAAACCGAATTTGATATCAGTACTGATGTTTCGGGTTATGTAACAGCAAAAAAGGTAAATCGCGGCGATTATATCGGCAGGGGCGAGACCCTTTACGAGATAACTGACCTGTCAAAAGTATGGGTTCTTTTTGACCTCTATGAGAAGGATATTAACTGGATCAGCAGGGGTGATAAACTGAGCTTCACTGTTGCCTCACTTCCCGGAAAAAGTTTTGAGTCTGAGATACTATATATCGATCCTGTTATTGATCCGGCCACAAGGGTTGCAAAGGCCAGGGCGGAGATAGTGAACAGGAACAGGGAGCTTAAGCCAGGCATGTTTGTATCAGCTACAGTGCAGGCTGAAATGGCTGACTATGCCCAATCATTGGTCGTCCCGGCATCTGCTGTTATGTGGACAGGCAAGCGGTCACTGGTATATGTTAAGTCGGATACCGGGCAGAGCCTGAGCTTTATGATGCGCGAAGTGACACTGGGCCCATCACTGGGCGATAGCTTTATCATAGAAAGCGGACTGCAGGAGGGCGAAGAAATAGCAGTTGCCGGCACCTTCAGTATTGATGCTGCCGCGCAGCTGGCGGGAAAACCCAGCATGATGAACCCCGAAGGGGGAGCTGTTATGACCGGTCATAACCATGGCGCTGCAGATATGAGCGAAGGAGAAGAGCAGGAAGAAGCTTCACTGCCCTCCGGGGATGTTGAGACAGACCCGGAGTTCACAGCACAGCTGACAGAAGTATATAATGCCTACCTGCTGATGAAGGATGCCTTTGTTGCCACTGATGCAGAAAAGGTGAAAGAAGAGGCTGAGAAGGTAAGGGGGAAGCTGGACAGGGTCGATATGTCCCTTCTGCAAGGCGATGCTCATATGCTGTGGATGTATCACCTCGAAATACTGAATGACAATATAGACCTTATTGCCGGTTCAGGGAATATAGAAGAGCAGAGGGCGGCATTTATTGATTTCAACAGGGCTTTTTATAAGAGTGTCAGTACTTACGGGCTTAATAAGGAAGAGGTATATTATCAGTATTGCCCGATGGCCGATAACGACAGGGGTGCGTACTGGCTTAGCCAGACAGAGGAGATAAGAAACCCGTATTTCGGGGATGTGATGCTTAAATGCGGTGAAACAAGAGAGGTGCTGAAGTGGAACTTCTAGCATCTCTTTATCTTACCGGCATCATTGATCCTTCTTCAGTTCTTCTATCTCGTCACGTAATTCCTTTATCCTGAATTCTCGCTCAATGGTGGCATCGTGAAAACGTTCCAGCTCGGCAACCCTCTCTGCCAGCTCACTGGTTTTTTCCTTTACTTTTTGTTCCAGTTCCAGATTAAGCTTGATAATCTGTTTTTCTACTGTTTTACGGCTTACTATTTCTCCTATTAATCTGGCCGAGGCCTGTATCCTTTCTTTGGCGGCATCAATAATAAAGGGGGGCCTTGATTCATATTTCAGGGCTTCCTCTGATAGCTGCTCTGCGGACACCTTGTATTTTTCTGCTAATTCGTTTATTATTTCTTTACCGCGGGGAGGGTCGCCATAACCAAAGTTGATGGCACCGATAACCTCATTATTTGAGATAACAGGCAGGGCATAGAGTCTGATTCCGCCATTACATTCTATATCTACCGGTGTGGCTGATTCCATTGCCGGAATGGAAGCATCCTTCCAGCATGATTCGTGACATAGCCATTTACCGGAGCCCAGGGCCTGTTTATTATCATCTGTATTGCATAGTTTCCTTGAGGCCTGGTCCATAAACCTGCACCAGCCGGAAGAAAAAAGACCCAGCGCATAATCGCCGTTTTTTTCATAAATGGCTGATGATGTTTCCAGTAATCGCAAATAATCATTGGCGATATCTTTTAATACCTCATGCCCAACTGAATCCAGGATTAAACCCGACTTATTCAAATATGTCAGATCGCCGTAATAAGGGATAAACTCCTCTTTTGCATTTGAAATAGTTTTTTCGAAATTCTTAGTTAACATCCATTCTATACGGCGTAATTCCCGTTCTGATTTCACGCGGTCGGTGATATCCCTGATGATTATGCTGGTTCGTTCCAGATTTTTTCCGAGGGTAAAAACAGAGCTGGTGATTTCGGCAGGGAATGTGGAGCCGTCTTTGCGGATAAATCTAAGTTCTCCTTTTACCTTTCCCTTTTTCTTTCTTTCTTCCAGTAAAAGGGGCAGATTCTCGTCTGAGGGGTCAACGATGCCGTTTCTCCCGGTAGCGCATATTTCCTCTTCGCTCATGTCAAACATTTCACATGCGGCCCTGTTGGCTGATATAATAGGGCCGTCAGTCAATGTAAGCAAGATTGCATCCAGACTGTTTTCGAGTATCAGTCTGTAACGTTCTTCACTTTCCTGTAGCTCTTCTTCAGATTCCGTACGTTTTTTAATTTCATCATTCAGTTCATCTATCAGTTTAAGTGAGTTTTTACGCGCTTTCGTAAGTTCTTCAACAGATACCTGCAGCTCTTTTAACCTTTTATTTGCAATTTGTTCGAGAGATAGTTTTTCGTCCTGCAGCCTGAGCTCAAAGTCGAGATGCTCAAGAATTACAGCAAGCATCTGCACTGCATTCTGAACAAGCATTTTATTTTCATCTGACAGTGATTTGGCCCGCTTTGTTTCGATATACCCAAACAGAGAGCTTCTTGTTTTTATTTCCAGGTCAGACTTGCTTCTTTTGTTTTGATGCTCCCGGTATTCAAATGACGATGGCTTAAAAAGTTCCGCCATACCCTCAGTAAACAGCTCAATAATTTTTTTCTTATTGTGGAGCTGTGAAAGGTTGACCATCAGTAAAAACAGCTCGTGCGAAGTATTCATTTGTACTGTCATTTAATTGCAAATTCAGGATAATTAAGCTGCAGCCATTCATCAGGATCCTGGTAATAGGGGTTTTGTGTTATAATACCACCGGAAATAGCATAAGGATGAGTATGCAGTACATTCATAATGACACTGCCGGAGAATTTGCTTAAATTATACAGGCATATGCTTACCCATGGTTTGCCCTGAATAAAATAGTT
>JAWLFR010000134.1:0-5481 GCA_041685495.1 Bacteroidales bacterium | reverse complement strand
CGTAGGTGAAAGTCTTGCCAGCCTGTTTGCGGAAAAACTAAAGGACCCGGACAAAAACATAAGCGTTATCACCAATGGCTATGATGAGGAAGATTTTGTCAATATAACAGCAAAGCCTGCATCCGGCAAAATGACCATCACTTATACAGGTTCAGTAACAGACCAATATCCTGTCAAAGAGTTTCTTGATGTCATCAATGATATCTTCATATCCAACACTATTGATAAACTTTCTGTGAGGATTGTGGGCAGAGTTCCGGAAAAAATAGAATCAATGATTAACAGTTATCCTGTTTCCCGGGCTATCAGCATAATTCCCTACACGGATCACCGGCAATCGATAAAATATATGATGGAAAGCAATATACTGCTACTCCTGATACCCGACTACCACCTTAATAAATTAATAATAACAGGCAAGGTTTTTGAATATTTGCGGGCAGGGAAACCCATACTTGCTATTGGCCCACATGAAGGGGATGCGGCTAAAATAATCAGGGAGGCACAGGCCGGAGAAACCTTTGAGAAGAATGGTATTGAATCGATAAAATCTTTTATCCTTGATAAAAAGTATAAAAGTGAAATGAATAAAGGGATAGAAAGATATTCACATAAAGCACTTGTACAGCAATTAACAAAAAGCATCAAATAAAATATAACCTGCATGATGGCTTAACATCATGTAAAAACCAGGAATCTAAAACGATATTAAAATAATATAATGAGAGTTTTTATACTTAGTACAGGCAGATGCGGATCAAAAGCCTTTATCGAGGCATGCAAACACATTGAAAACTACAGCGCGGGTCATGAAACCCTGACAAAAACAATTGGCTCCGGCAGATTTGATTATAATGACAACCATATTGAAGCCGATAACAGGCTCAGCTGGGATCTTGGGAAATTAAATGAAATTTTTAATGATGATGCATTTTATGTACACCTTAAAAGAGACAGGGATAAAGTGGCGGAAAGCATAATGAGAAGATATTACCAACCGGGCAGTATAATTGACTCATACTGCGCGGGCATAAAAAAAACTCCACCTGAAAAACTTAATAAGCAACAAAGACTGGCTGCCTGTTATAATTACATTGACACTGTGAATGCCAATGTTGAGCATTTTATGTCCGGTAAGTCAAGGACCATAACCATCAATCTTGAAAATATTTATGATGATTTTAAGGAGTTCTGGGACATAATTGGTGCAGAAGGAAATTTAGACAATGCTTTAAAAGAGTTCAGTATAAAGCATAACCCCTCAACAAAAAGACCCCTGGCTATTCTCTACAGAACAAAACTCTCTGCACTGAGGGGATGGAAGCATATGATTATGAGTATCAAATCATAGCATTAAGATACGGACATTTAATGGCTTTAGCTTCTTTTCACCGGTATCTCACCATAGAGTTTTATTAACCCTGTGCTGAGAATATCCCAGTTAAGACTACTTCGAATTGCTTCCCTCGCATTTGCCGATAAACGATCATACAGATCCCTGTCAGAATATAATGAGATAATCTTGTCTGCAAAATCCCTGACATCCCTGTCCTTAAAAACCAGCCCGCATTGATACTTTTTAACCAGGTTCTCCTGTGCCGTGCAATTACTTACAACAACCGGATTCCCAAAGGCCATATACTGAAATATTTTGTTTGCATAAGTAGTATCATGGTGCAAATTCCTGTGGATAGGGCTGATTCCTATATCACTTGCAAGTAAGAATGACTGGAAAAGCCCTTCATCTTTCCAGCCTGCAAATTCAACATAATCATTCCAGTGATTCTTGCTAACAAGTCTTTTTAACAACGGATCCGCTTTGCTCCGGCCTACTATTAACAGCCTGATATCAGGTATTAGCGGTATTAAAAACTCAAGGGATCTTATTGCAGTCTCAAGTCCCCTGCGAAGGCCGGTATCACCAAGATATAGGACAACATATTTGTCTTTGTGCCGTGTTAATATATTATCATTAACCGTATAATCATTATAAAATTCAGGCCGCACAGAGTTAGGAACAACATAAAACTTTTCTTCATCAGCACCGGTCATGCCTGCATAATGCTTTTTTGCCTCATCGGTAACAACAATAACCTTATCAGCTTCCCTGATATATCGGTATTCATATTTCTTCCACCTTGAAGCTTTTATAAGCACTCTACCGGGCCCGGTATTAACATGAGTATAATATTTCATTATTTCAGGCCTGTTTTCATGCAAATCCAGTACAACAGGTTTTCCCAGGCTCCTGTTTGCCCTGAACACACTCCGGGCTATCTGGATATCATGAATATGTATGACCTGAATATCATTCTCCGTAATAAACTCATATATTATCTTTTGGAGGCAGAAATGGTAATAAGGAAGGGTATACGCAAGTGCTGAAAATTTATATAAGTATTTTGGTAAGTGTTTACGATGTACTTCAATACCATTTATTTCTTCGTATTTTTTGAGCCTGTGTGAGTAGTCAATGCTGAACAGACAGACTGAGTGCCCGTTTTGGATTAATGTTCGTGCCTCATTCTCAACCCTGGGATCAGGGGGAAATACATTATCCAGTATCATGGCAATTTTCATGATTCAAATTTAGATATTAATAATCACTTAAAAACAATTAAGAAAAGATTTTCCCATCGAAGATCTCCAGGCTATCCGCACATCGAATTAGGAGGACATAGTTTTTTCTCTGCCGCTATGGGACCTATGATGTAACCACGGCCTTTGAGATTCTTGAACACCTTGAATAAAGATGAACGCGACAGGCACTTTCATGAATTCGAAGACTGGCAATTTGACTGGTTGATTGAAAAAGCAGGCTGGAAAATAATCAGCAGGGAAAAATGGAAAAGCCCTTCGGGTGAGCTTGGTATAAGGCCGGTTCTCAGAAACTTCTATCCCCGTTACTACGCCGTATATGCAGAAAGAGGCTAATTCTTTTTTCTGAAATATGCCAGGTATGTACTGAACAGATTAGTTGCATCATCCGATATCCTGAAGACCTTCAGGATAATTATGAAAGCTATAATAATTAAACTGCTTCTTAATATGATGTCAGGTATCAAAGACATCTCCGGCAGTAAGCCTATAAGTAAATATATTATAAATGTAAAAACCAGCATTAATAAATGAACTCTTCTGAAAGGCCACAGTCCAAAGAAACGTTTTAATACCAGCACTGTGAGACCCGTGTAAACAAACATGGAAATAAGTGATGCAAGGGCGGCTCCGGGTATGCCCATTACCGGTATAAAGATCAGGTTGCTAACTATAACAAGAATAATAAGTATAAGCATCAGGTATGTCTGGTATTTATAATAAGAAGATGTGGAAAGGATGATCTTACAGGCCCCTGCTGAAGCACTCACAAGGTTGGCAAAGCCAAAAAATACTATTACCATCTCCCCTTTTGCATATTCCGGAGGCAATATCCTGAAAATATTATTCAAATTGGCAAGAATGCCCACAAAGATCAACAGGCCTATAATCAGCTGATTTATACTGCTCTTATAATAAACATCATGGATTACCTTTATATCATTCCTTTTCCAGGCTTCGGATATTACCGGAATGGCAATCTTTCCCAGAGACCTTGCCGGGATAAGTATCAGTGCGGCAAAATATACAGCAATGGAATATATTCCGGCATCACCCAGTCCCTCAAAACTGTTGACCATATATTTATCAATACTGTTTATTGCTATCCCGCTCAATCCGGCAACTATTCCAAACAAAGAAAGACTTATGATCTGCCTGATAAGATCAGGGCTGAGAAAGCTCCTGTAAGCTGTAAACCTGAACTCGCCCCTTGATAAAAGATAAATAATGATTATAAGGGCCGGAACAGCCTGTGATATAACAAAAAGAAAGACATAGGTACCAAAGTCTATCAGGCTGAAATAAAACAATAAAACCAGCAGTAAGGTAATAAGCCTCAGAACAAAATCTCGCAGAAAAGTGCCGATAACAGCATTGAATAATACCTTGCAATAATTATCAAGAAGGGTAAAAAGCATAATGAAGCCCAGCAACAAGGGTATATACCAGGCGTACTCAGACAATAAAGCTGATTTTTCCCTGTTATTCTCGATAAAGGTTGGCATATAAATGCTCAGCCCGATAAGGCATATAATGAATCCTGTGGCTGTCACAAGGGAAGCCAGGGAAAGGTAGCCGTTATGAGCACCGGGAGACGATCTGAAATAAGGGAACAACCTGTTAGTCACGTTATTAAAACCCAGCCCTCCAAACTGGGCCAGAATAGTGGCAATGGCTATCATTACCTGCGTCAGGCCTATCTGATCACTTGTGAATATCAGCGGGGACAGTATGGCCAGGTTAACAAAACCTATTATCACTCCAAGGAATGAATACACTGTACCCTTGATAGTCTGCTGTTGAATTAGTCCCAAGCCGGCTATTAAATTAAAAAAGTTATTTTTGTACCAGTACAAATATACATTAATATCAATACAGTTAATATGTCAACCAATCAAGCATTGAACAAGTATTTACCCCATCTTGCAGCCCTGGTAATCTTTATTGCTCTTACCCTGGCATATTTCTCCCCTGCCCTGGACAATAAAGCATTGCTCACCCATGATACCACTGTTTTTGCAGGAACTGCAAAAGAGATAAAGGATCATCGCCAGGAATATGATGAAGAACCATTATGGACCAATTCACTATTCAGCGGCATGCCGGCATACCTTATATCAACACAGTATCCGGGAAACCTTTTCAAACCCTTATATAATATTTTCAGATCGCCAGGAATACCTGTAGCCCCAGTCCTTCTGCTGATGATAGGATTCTATATAGTCCTGATTTCTTTCAGGGTCAACCCCTGGCTGGCCATACTGGGATCCATAGCATACGGGTTCTCCTCGTACTTCTTTATCATATTGGCTGCGGGTCATAATACAAAGGCTATGGCCCTGGCCTTTATGGCCCCGTTGATAGGAAGCATTGTATATGCATATAAACGTGATCGATTAATAGGTTCGGTGTTCACTGCCTTTTTCCTGACAATGCAGCTTATTGCCAACCACCTGCAGATAACCTATTATACCTTTATAATCGTCCTGATCTTTGGCATAGTAGAGCTTATTTTTGCAATACGAGACAAATACCTGCCGGATCTTATTAAAACAACTGCATTACTGATAGGTGCAGTCCTTATTGCCCTGGCTATCAATTTTGCCAACCTGTATGTCACATTCGAATATGGCAAGTACTCCATGAGGGGAGAGTCTGAATTAAGCAGCAACCAGGAAGACAAGACATCGGGACTTGACAGGTCCTATGCCACCAACTGGAGCTACGGTGTTGATGAAACGCTCACGCTCCTTATCCCAAACCTCAAGGGAGGAGCCACCCAACCCTTTGACAGGGATTCTGAAACAGTTAAGACACTGAGACAGAATAACGCATCACAGTATGTACAGGGGATGTCCCAGTACTGGGGCACACAGCCCAACA
>JAWLFR010000133.1:0-5481 GCA_041685495.1 Bacteroidales bacterium | reverse complement strand
AGAGAACTGATGGAGAAATACGGCCCCCTGATGGAGGGGAGGGAATGATCTTCCGGATCAGTATACTTTGAAACCTGAAAATGATCCGGTGCCTGATTCTAGTGAATTACCTGTGTTAAATACAACTTTTACCGAGTCCCCGGCTTCAAGTTTCATGGTAACCGACTTTAGAAGAGAAGCATTGAAAGAAATTTTTGTCTGAAGAGACTCATACAGCTTATAGGAAGCAGTCGATTTATGGTAAAGGTAAATTCCCTGGTTATCCCCACCTGTTGCTGTATATCCCACATTGAAAGTATAGACACCGCTTAAAGGGGCAGTGAATTCTCCCGTACCGGCATTATAAGCATTGCCATCATTATATTCAATAATGTCCGCAATAAAATCATATTCCTGAAGAGATGTTAAGCCTGTTTCCGATGTCTCCTTTAAAGCCCTGAAGGCAATAATATTAGTGCTCAGATCCACACGGGTCTCATTTAGTCCTTCACTGATCACCAGTTCATTACCCTCAATGACAGCTCCTGTTATCAGCTCATTCGCAGGATCGGCATCGGCATCATCTTTTAATCCCTCAAGATTAACGGCCTCTGAGCCATTGCTTATGGTAAGCTCATGCGTAACAGGGTCATAAGCCAGCTGCTGATCGTCGGTATTGTCAAGATAAGGTGTAAGATCAATCTCGCTGGCACTGCCGTTCATCGTTATAGTTAAAATATGACCGTCGAGGGCAAGATCCTGTATCTCATTAAACTCATCCGTGTCGGGATCACGTAGCAGGGCTGCCAGGCTGATGCTGTTACCACCGCTTATCACCAGGCTGCTGTCAGCATCATTAAAATCCAGATCTTGCTCATCAGTATTATCAAGATATTCTGACAGGTCAATAAGGCTTGGATCATCATTTTTTGTTATCCGCAGCTCATGACCTTCCAGGCGCAGATCCTGAATCTCATTGCCTGGATCGGCATCGGCATCATCCACATCAAGCCTGGCAAAGGTCACAAAGTTACCCCGTGATATGCTGAGGGTATCTCCTTTCAGGGACAGGCTCTGAATTAAAGAACCCATGTTTACTGTATTGCCGCCGTCCTCACCATCAATGCTAAGGTTGGTGCCGTCAAAGGACAACTTCTGGTTATCACTTGCCGGGTCTCCGGGATCCCCCTTTTCCCCTTTTGGGCCTTCGGGTCCGGGTTCAAGCGACTTCTGTGCATAAAGAGCATAAGGAACGCTGAGGAACTGCATGGTGCCCATCTCCAGGAACTCATTCGAAAACTTGATTTCAACCCTCAGGTAATGAGATGCTGCTTGCCAGTCAATGTCAGCAAAGGATTCACGCACTCCCATTATGGGTGTTCCTTTACCTATAACCACCGAGAAAACACCATAGCGTGATGTGGAAACATCGTAATGAACCTCCTGGTATTCAATAGTGCCAAGTGGAGTGGATGATAAAACCGTGAAACGTATATCTATAGTTTGATTGGTAAGCTCATCGCCATAGCTGTCGCGCGCCACGGCCTGGTAATTAATTCCATAGGGCACCTCCTGCCCGCTGGAACCTGGCAGGAACACCAAAGTAAACAGCAATAAAATAAAGTATTTTAAGAATTTCATCATCCCTCCTCCTTACATTTTTTCAATTTTAAACAAACGTGAAATCCTGTTATCCCTTGTTTTTATACGTACAAAATACATCCCCCTCTTATAATTGCTCATGTCAAGCGACTCTATCCGCCAGTAATCGCGGCTGCACGAAATATTTCTCCTGTAATATACAGCACCGTTAAGGCCAAAAAGAACTATCTCAAACTCGGCTTCCTCTACCCCGAATACTTCAATCTTCAATATGTCAACCACCGGGTTGGGATATACCTCAACACCGTTCCCTTCCGGTGGCACAGGGTTGCTTAAATCTATCCCCGGCTGGTGAAAGCCCTGGGTAAGATCATAATCGACACCATACAGGCCTTCCACCATGGGCTCTCCAACTGTCTGGCTGACAGTTACACTGCCTGCTTCACCTGTTGATGCCAGGGGTGAGAGAACCTGGTGTGAGATGCCCTGGCTTAAGCACTCAGGCATAAACGTAATAAGCAAAATAAAGATAAATATCCCCCTTTGTTTCATGGTTTCCAGGCACTATTCCCATTTCAAAAATAGAAAAATTTTCTTATCAACACTATAATCCCTGTATTATTACAAAACAAAGCGGAAAAAGAAGTGATACTGCGGCCATCAGGCAGACCGTCTGTAAACGGGTTAAACCGGGAATGATAGTGATACTGCAAGCCACGGGCCGACCGCTTATAAGTGGCCTAAGCCGGAAAAGGATACTATTTCCCGGCCTCTTAACAACCCGCATATAAAAGGAAAGGCTGCAGAAAAAACTATTACCAGCAGGGAGGATATTATCCATCCACAACCAAGCATATCTATTACAATAACAGAAAGCACCATGGCGGCAATATAACTGATAAGCCTTACGGCAGACACCAGGCTGATACCTCTTCCCTGTATGAAAGTGACATAAATAAAAAAAGCAATACTCATGAACAGCTGTACCGACACGCTGGCTATGGCTGATCCACGCACACCCATGCGGGGAATGAGATAAAAATTAAGCAAGAGGTTTATCAGCATACCGCAGCCGGCCATAATATTCAGCAAGCGCATCTTTCCCATAGCTGTAAGATAGGTACTGAAGATATATATCACCGCAACCGGCACATATCCCGCCATAAGAATGGAAAGGACACAGGCCGATTCTGATACATGCTCAACATATAAAAGTTCCATTATCTCGGCAGAATACAGCAGGGATATCAGTGAAGCGGCAAAAGCCGGTATGAACAGCAGCAGTGCAGAGAACCTTAAAAGCTGTAAAGCATCGAGTCCCCGGCTCAGCATCCTGGAAAACATGGGAAGAAGTATAACCGCAAAAAGATAAGGCATCATGGCAGCAGCATCCAGCAGGCGGAAAGCCTGGGCATAGACACCGGCACTGACTGAGCCCTCATCCAGCATGCGCTCCAGCATCACCGAATCTATCCTCCAGTAAACAGCCATAAAAAGAGATAACAAAGCAAAAGGAGCACTCTCCCTGAGTATCTTTACAGCACCCTTAATATCAAAATCCAGGCTCAGCACCCTGCCCCTGATAAGTACTACAACAAGTGCAAGAATAAAAGTTAAGGAATAAGCGGCTGTCTGGGAATAAACAAACCATTCTATCCTGAAGCTGCTGTCTGTAATACCACCCCATATAAGGGTACCGCAAATCAATATCATTAAAAACCTGTCGGTAACGGAAAGGAAGCTATCAAGACGGTACATCTGCAGGGCAGCAATATTCGACCTCAGGTAAATAATAAAGGAGGCCAGAAACTGGTTAAGTGCCAGCACTGCCAGCATCATAAGCCGGGAACGGTCATAAGATATCAGCGAGGCAAAGCCAAAAACCAGTAAAGCATAGACTATGGCAAAAACAAAACGAATAATAAAAATATTGCCTATCATCAGACCCAGCTGCCCGGGATCGCCAGCCACCCTCCTGTTATTATAACTGGTGATACCGAAGTCAAGAAGAATATTAAAAAGCACTGAAAAACTAAAAAGCGAAAAATAAAAACCATATGCCTCAGCCCCTACCATATTCTGCACTGTACGATCAATGCCCAGCACCCAGAAAGCCTTAATGGTGACGTTCAGTAAAATTAATAACAGTATATTGTTGAAGAATAATCGTTTCAAAAACCTCTTTTTTTCTTTTTTGAGCTCACAATTTATAAATTTAATCCGTTTTATGTGAAGCGCTTAAGCAACAAATAAATAATATGAAAATTGCCGTAAATACGCGCCTGCTGATAAATGACATACATGGAGGGATAGAATGGTTTAGCTATGAATGCCTTAAGCGAATATGCAGCGGCCACCCCGAACATGATTTTATTTTTCTTTTTGACAGGCCATATGAAAAAAAGTTTATCTTCTCCTCAAATATTGAACCCCATGTTGTTAAACCTGCCACCATACATCCCCTTTTCTGGTATATATGGCTTGAATATAAGATCCCCCAGGTTCTCAGGAAAACAGGAGCAGACTTATTTCTCTCACCCGACGGCATGATGCCACTGCGTACAAATATACCATGCATACCTGTAATACATGATATAAATTTTTATCACCGCAGTCATGATCTCCCTCGTTTAAAATCACTATATTACAGGAAGTATTTTAAACTATATGCAAGAAAGGCAAGGAGGGTAGTTACCGTTTCCGAATATTCAAAACAGGATATGGTCAGATCATGGAATATTGACCCGGATAAGATAGATGTTGTATATAACGGTGCAGCCGATGAGTTCAGCAGCATTGAGTACAGACACGGCATAAGGGATAAAAAGATGGCAAAGCCTTACTTCCTTTTTGTCGGCAACCTGTCGCCCCGCAAAAATGCAGGTAAGCTGATACTGGCTTATGAAAAGTACAGGAAGGAATTCAGTGGAACGGCTAATCTGATAATAGCAGGTGACAGGCTTTTTATGAACAGAAAAACAGACAGGATATATATGAACTCTGAATATAAAAATGATATTCATTTTGTGGGTAAGAAAAGCAGGGATGAACTGCGAACACTTTATTCAGAAGCCATAGCCCTTGTTTTTGTCCCCTGGTTCGAAGGTTTCGGTATACCCATTGTTGAAGCCATGAAGTGCGGAACAGCTGTCATTGCCTCCGATACCACCTCGCTGCCGGAGATAGCCGGTGATGCGGCAAGATTTGTCAGTCCGTCCGATACAAAGGCCATAGCCCGCGAGATGCTGACAGTGGAGAAAGATGAGAAGCTGCGTAAGGAGATGATAAGAAAAGGCTTCCTTAACTCCAGGAAATATACATGGGACAAAACAGCTGACTTGCTATGGCAGTCAATAGAAAAATCATTAAAACAAGTATAATATGCTCAGGTCATTTTTCAGCAGGAAAAAAACAGAGGCAGGCTGCGATGAAGCAGGCCGGGGAGCCCTTGCAGGACCGGTGGTGGCCGCAGCCGTGATACTGCACAAACGGTACAGAAATGAAATACTGAACGACTCAAAAAAACTGTCCGCAGCAGTGCGCGAAACAATGAGGACAGAGATATGCGAAAAAGCCATCTCCTGGAATGTAGCTATGGTCGATAATAATGACATAGATAGAATAAATATACTGAGGGCTACCTTTAAAGCCATGCACATGGCCATTGAAGGTCTGATCAGATATCCCGAATTATTACTTGTCGATGGCAATAATTTCATACCCTTCAGGGATGTGGAATTTAAAACCATAATTGAAGGCGACAGCCAGTTTATGTCAATAGCCGCCGCCTCGGTGCTGGCCAAAACATACCGCGATGAGTATATGATAAAACTGCATGAGGAATACCCGCAGTACGGATGGATAACAAATAAGGGCTATGGCACTCCTGAACATAAAAGG
>JAWLFR010000132.1:0-5487 GCA_041685495.1 Bacteroidales bacterium | reverse complement strand
ACCCTGTCAAAAAAGATAGGGCAGCTCTTTGCACAGGACCGTAAAGAAGAGGCCGCGGCTATAAAGGAAAAAACAGCCAGAATAAAGGAAGAGGTGAAGGAAATGACAGGCCTCCTGGGACAGATAGAGAAAGAACTGAACGATGAACTTATCTCTGTGCCCAATATCCCGCATGAACTGGTTGCCCCGGGAAAGAGTGATGAGGATAATGTAAAGGTGAAAGAGGAGGGCAGCACCCCCTCACTGCATGACAATGCCCTGCCGCACTGGGAGCTGGCAAAGAAATTTGACATTATCGATTTTGAGCTGGGGACAAAGCTTACAGGAGCTGGATTCCCCGTATATAAAGGAAAGGGAGCAAAGCTGCAGAGAGCGCTTATCAACTTCTTCCTTGATGAAGGGGAGGCAGCCGGGTTCAGCGAGGTTCTGCCACCTATAGTGGTTAATGAAGAGTCAGGTTTTGCAACCGGACAGCTACCGGACAAGGAAGGGATGATGTACCATGTGCAGACTGATGATTTATACCTTATACCCACAGCCGAAGTGCCGGTAACCAATATTTACCGCGACATGATAATGGAAGAAGACAGGCTGCCGGTAATGAATATAGCCTATACACCATGCTTCCGCAGGGAAGCGGGCTCATGGGGTTCACATGTGAGGGGACTCAACCGGCTGCACCAGTTTGACAAGGTGGAGATAGTGGTTATTGCCCATCCTGACAGGTCATACGAGGCCCTTGATATGATGATCGGGCATGTTGAAAACCTTGTACGTAAGCTTGAGCTGCCATACCGTATAATGAGGCTATGTGGTGGTGATATCTCATTCACCTCGGCCCTGACCTACGACTTTGAGGTGTTCTCGGCAGCACAGAAGCGATGGCTTGAGGTCAGCTCGGTATCCAATTTTGAATCTTTCCAGTCTAACAGGCTGAAATGCCGCTACCGCAGCAAAGGGAGCAAGCAGAACAAGCTTGTTCATACCCTCAATGGCTCTGCCCTTGCCCTGCCCAGGATACTGGCAGCAATACTGGAGAATAACCAGACGCCCGATGGCATCAGGATACCGGAGGCCCTGGTAAAATATACCGGGTTTGAATCTATCTGAGTCCGGGACAAAAGATGACTGATAAAACAAAATCATATCTGCTGGCGGGTACGGCTGTCTTTTTCTGGTCTACCATAGCTACCGCATTCAAGATAGCACTCTCCGAGCTCAGTCCGGGTCAGCTGCTTTTTATCGCATCATGCACGGCAGTGGTTGTGCTGACAGTAATAAGCATTAGCGAGGGTAAATTCAGGATCATACTGAAGACCGGCCCCTCCGGCATACTCATGTCTGCCCTGCTTGGACTGCTCAACCCCTTTATCTACTACCTGGTGCTGCTTAAGGCCTATACACTGCTGCCAGCACAGGTAGCACAGCCTCTTAATATGATATGGCCCATAGTGCTTGTCTTTCTTTCGGTACCCATGCTTAAACAGAAAATACCAGCCAGGAGCTTTATTGCCCTTTTTATATCTTTTGCAGGTGTTTACCTTGTCTCATCGCAGGGACAGCCGTTCAGTCCGGGCAGATCCGACTGGCTGGGTGTCATCCTAGCTGCAGGCAGCTCCATATTCTGGGCCCTGTATTTTATACTTAACCTGAAGGATAAAAGATATGAATCACATAAATTGCTTCTTAACTTCTTTATCTCTACCATATATATAGCTATATACCTGGCCTTTACCGGCGGCTTCGGGGAGATAAGCCTTAAGGGTCTGCTGGCCGGAGTGTACACCGGTATTTTTGAGATGGGACTGACATTCTTTCTCTGGCTTAAAGCTCTCAGGCTGGCAGAGACATCGGATAAGATCTCAAACCTGGTGTTCCTGGCACCCTTCCTCTCACTGGTGTTTATCTCTGTCTTCCTGGGGGAACATATATACTATACAACCTTCATGGGGCTGCTTTTTATTATAGGCGGAATAGCTTACCAGCGCACAGGGAAAAAGCCCACAGAGCAGCTCCCCGGCAGCGATAAATAATTCTGTTATTATTCTTACTGTCTGCGAAAATGTAATGCTTAAAATTGTCAGCTTCGTTTCCTATCTTTACAGTGATTATGGATTATGACAGGATAATACTGGGTATTGACCCCGGAACCAATATTACGGGTTACGGAGCCATAGGTATAATAAAGAATGAGCCGCAGCTTATCAGCCTGGGTGTTATTGAACTCAGGAAATATAATGATCACTATCTCAAGCTGAAGCATATTTTTGAACGCACGCTGGGCTTGATAGATGAATATAAACCTGACGAGCTGGCTATAGAGGCTCCTTTCTACGGCAAGAACGTACAGTCGATGCTCAAGCTGGGCAGGGCCCAGGGTGCATCCATGGCAGCAGCCCTTCACCGCTCAGTGCCCATATTCGAATATGCCCCCAGGAAGATAAAGATGTCCATAACAGGTGCCGGGGCAGCATCAAAAGAGCAGGTAGCAGCCATGCTGATGAATATACTCGGCTTTAAAGACAGTAATGTCATACTTGATGCCACGGACGGACTGGCAGCTGCGTTGTGCCACTATTACCAGAGTAACAGGCCTGTTTCGGGCAAAAGCTATAATTCATGGAAAGATTTTATGAGTAAAAATCCGGGCAGGGTCAAATAATATTATTTTTCTGCCGTTGCCAGTGTAGCAACAGACACCTTAACACCCGGCAGCTTCAGTAATTCAGCTGCACATGCCTCGATGGTTGAACCGGTAGTTATCACATCATCAACAAGCAGCACATGACTGCCTTCTACCTGTTCACTCCTTCTGACACTGAAAACACCCTCAACATTTTCCCAGCGTTCATACCTCTGTTTCCTGGTCTGTGTGGCGGATCTTTTAATCCTTACCAGCACCTTATCAACCTTAGGTATGTCCAGGGCATACGACATGCCCTCTGCTATAAGGACGCTCTGGTTAAAGCCCCTTTTCCTCATCCTTGATTTATGCAGGGGAACAGCCAGTATACAATCAATGTCATCACAAAACCCGGTATTCCTTAAGATATTACCATATATCCCGCCCAGGTACTTGCCCAGGGGCCTTACACCATTATATTTAAGTTTATGGATAAGATGCTGCACCTTGCTACCCTGCCGGTAGTATGACCATGCAGCGGCTTTCTCTATATAGCAGCGTCCGTAAAACCTTTTCTCCAGCAGATTGTCTCTTTGCAGATGATAGCCTGTTTCAGGAATATCGAGCAGGCAGCTTATACAGATGAGTTTTTCGTTCCGCACCAGCGGCTGTCCGCAGGCATTGCACAGTCTCGGGAACAGCAGTGAGACAAAATCATCCGCAAGAAGGATAAATTTATTCCGGCAAGACATATATTATTGATCAGTCCAGGTAAAAAAGACCTGTTTCATTTCCCAGCTTAAAATATCATTGATCAGTCCAGGTAAAAAAGACCTATTCCATTTCCCTGCTTATGCTTGCAGCCAGCTCCCTGAATTCCTCTTCAGTCATCCTTACCCGTGGATTTGAAAAATTAGTATCGTCCTCAGAATCAATAGGTATAAGATGAATATGGGCATGAGGCACTTCCAGTCCAAGCACTACCACCCCAATCCTGTTACAGTCCACCACCTTCTCTATGGCCCTTGCAATCTTTTTTGAAAAGACGGTCATCCCGGCCAGCAGTTCATCATCCAGATCAAAGAGATAATCAACTTCCTTTTTGGGTATAACAAGTGTATGACCTTTCTTAAGGGGATTAATATCCAGGAAAGCGAAGTATTTATCGTCTTCAGCTATCTTATAGCTTGGTATTTCACCGTTTATGATTTTTGTAAAAATTCCCGGCATAACGGAACTTTTTTATAATGAAATATTGATTATTTCAAAAGATACTATACCTGAGGGCACCTTTACCTCAACCACATCACCTACCTTCTTGCCAAGCAGGCCTTTTGCAATAGGCGAATTAACAGCCAGCTTGGCTGCTTTCAGGTCTGCCTCGCTTTCAGGTACCAGCAGGTACTCCATTACGGAACCATTATTCTTGTTCTTTATCTTCACCCTGTTAAGAACCTGGACAGATGATGTATCTATCCTGGATTCATCAATAAGTCGTGAATTAGCTATCTTATCCTCTATATTGGCTATCTTGAGTTCAAGCATGCCCTGGGCTTCCTTGGCAGCTGAATATTCAGCGTTCTCAGACAGATCACCCTTATCCCTGGCTTCAGCTATCTGCTTTGATATCTCAGGTCTCTGGACAGTTCTCAGTTCTTCCAGCTCGCGCTTTAACTTCTCCAGTCCTTCCTCTGTCAAATATACTTTATCCGACATTTTCTTATCTCTTAATTATTAAAAAAACAAAAGAATCCCGGGTCTTGCGGAACTCTTTACACAGCAAATATACAATATTTTTCTTATAAAGAGTCTGCATTCCCGTAAAAAACAGTCTTAATTAATTGTTAAACAAAGTCTTTTCGGTTCATTATCTCTGAATAGACTATTGCTTTTGGGAGATCAAATTCTTCAGCCAGCTTACTGGCCCATGAGCCTTCTTTCTCATCTTCTGCTATGATATCCGGATCCTGTTCAATATCCGTTATGGGCTCATCATTTTCTATGGCCCAGCCCTCTGCCTTAAATATTTCTGATTCGGGCTGTGAGTAACTGTCTTTATAATCCATCATCCTCTTTAAGGCTTCAGCCTCAGAGGCTTTGTGTGCATCATCAGCAATATCCGAAGCCCTGGTCTTCATAGATTGTTCATCAATCGTCCGGTACTGTGTTGCAGCCTCCGGTTTTTCCTCACCTGGATATGCCATCTGCTGCTCTTCAGAACTATAATCATAATCCTCATCCTGCTGCTCATCCATGTCAACGGGCTGTGGCTGGGGAAAACCAGGTCTTTTCTTCTTATTATTGAATACAGCCCCGAGTATACCCACGGCAGCGACTATAAGGTAAAAGATAATATCTCCGTAATCTTCCATGATGCTGTTATTTATATTTCTTCCTTGCTTTCCTGCCTGCCTTGCGTATAGCTTTCCTCCGTTCCTTTTCCCTCTTCCTTATCTCCTTCTCATTCTGTTTCATCCTCTCCTTCACATTATCAGACTGTATATCAAAATTTCTCTGCCTGTTTGCCTTAACAGCCTTCTTATAATCAGTTTTTAACTCAGCCTGCCTTTTTTCCTGCTCCTTCTTTGCCCTGGTAACAGACCGCGGCTCTTTTACCTTCTGCTTATCCCTGACCCTCCGGTCAGGTCCCGCCATCTTCTTTTCTATCCTCCTGGTCTTCCACCTCTGGAATATTGATGATTGTGCATTCATTACACTCCCACCGCCAAGAAGCAGAACAAGAAAAAGAACCAGTATCCTGTAAGCTTTTCTCATAAAAACAGTTTTCAGTTCTTAATAATAAAACCTGTCATGATACGTTAGCACTATATTAGTATATTTGAGTGCCAATAATTTATTATGTC
>JAWLFR010000027.1:0-22543 GCA_041685495.1 Bacteroidales bacterium | reverse complement strand
GCAGCTATAAGGAAGGCCACCCATCCCAGTGATATGTTCAGCAGCTTATATTGTTTCATAAACTATAATAATTTCAAAATGTTATTACATAGAATATTCAGAAGGCGAATTTAATCAATTTGACTAAACTTTTATATTTTTAGATTCTCAAAAGCCATGAATAATAGGAAGAGGGGGTACCCATTAATAAGAAGAAGAGGAGACCCATGAATAATAGGAGAAGGATTGCCTGCGAATAAGAAGAAGAAACCTATGAAAAAGAGGATTACCATATTGCTTATAATGATACTGGCGGCTGCCGGTCTCAGCGCCCAGTATTATGATACGGGACAGGAGCCTGCTTCGGTTAAATGGGAAGAGCTCGAAACGCATCATTTCAATTTTATTTATCCTGAATCCTACAGCGACCGGATAGAAAAAGCCGTCTATAGCTTTGAGCGGGCCTACGAGCTTCTAAAAGGATCATACAAGGAGCCCTTGCTGGGGAAGATACCAGTTATAATACATAACCATACCACCAGGTCAAACGGCTATGTGGCCTGGGCACCGGGCAGGGTGGAGCTCTATCCCTATCCCGGACAGGACAATATACCCATGGACCACATGGAGCAGCTTGCCCTTCATGAGTTAATGCATGTATTGCAGATGCATAGCTTCAGAAGGGGAGTGTCCAGGTTTATGACATATATTTTCGGCGAGCAATACACAGGCGCTCTTGGCATCTTTACCCCATACTGGTTCCTTGAAGGGGAGGCCGTGCTGGCAGAGACCGCATGGTCATACTCGGGACGCGGACGTACACCATCTTTTGAAAAGAAGATTAAGGCTGCCCTCTTGGATAATGATATTATCTACAGCTATGACAGGATGCTTTTTGGCTCGTACCGCGACTTCACGCCCAACCATTACCAGTATGGCTACCAGATGAGTGCATGGGCCAGGACAAAATTCGGTGATGATATATGGCAGAAGCCCATGGATTACACTGCCCTGCGGCCGTATACACTTAATCCTTTCAATGCGGCACTGAAAAAATACACCGACCACGGCAAGGAAGACATATACTTTGAAACAATGGTTTTTCTGAAAAAAAGGTGGAATGAGGAAGAGGAAAAAATTGGGTACCGTAATTACCTTAGCCTTAACAAGGATAAAAATGATGAATATATTAATTATTACTCACCACTGGCGGCAGGTAAGGACAGTATTATTGCCATAAAGACAAGCCTTTCACATATACCTTCCATAGTGCTCATTGATGCCGGCACAGGAAAGGAAACAAAGCTTCACAGTCCGGGCAACATCTGGCCTTACAGGATTAACATCTCCGGCAACACTGTGGTATGGGCAGAGACCCGCAGGGATCCGCGCTGGGAGAACAGGGAGTACTCGGTAATAAAAGCCCTCGATATACAAAGCGGGACTGCCCGTACCCTGAGCAGGCAAAGCCGTCTGTTCGCTCCAGACATATCACCGGGCGCCGGGCTTATAGCAGCAGCTGAAAGCACGCCCGGGCAAAGCAACAGCATGGTAATAATGGATGCCGTCACGGGCGAGGTGAAAAGCAGGTATCATATTCCCGGTAACAAAGATATATCCATGCCCTCATGGTCAGATGACGGTGAGGAGATAATCTTTATCTCATCATCGAAAAAGGGTGAAGGGATAATGTCACTTATCCACTCTACAGGCGAATGGAAAACATATATCGGGGAAGCACGCGATGACCTGCAGTCGGTCAGAAAAAGCGGGGGATCAGTATTTTTTGTAAGCTCTGCCTCAGGTGTGGATAATGCCTTCAGGATGGATGAGAACGGGGAAATATACCGGCTTACATCATCCCGGTTCGGAATATCGGATATCTCTGTTGCCGCCGACAGCCTCCTTTTCTCCGATTACCGGTCCACGGGCAATGATATTGCTTCCACAGGTGCACTTTCAGATGCTGACATAGAGATCAGTGCTATGGGCAGCGGTGAGGAAATAAAAAGGGAACAGTTTATCGATGAACTTGACAGGGAAGAAAAGCTGGTAAGCCCTGAAGAATACTCCCTGCCATCCAGCTATAAGAAGGAGAGATACAGGAAATGGGCACAGCTGTTCAGGTTTCACAGCTGGATGCCTTTTTATGCAGACATAACCAATATCTCGTATGATGATATCCCTGTGAGTCCGGGTGCCACTATCATGACACAGAACAACCTCAGCTCACTTATCAGCACAATAGGATACGAGTATTCCGGCAGGGAGCATCTCTTTCATTCAAACATAAGCTGGAAGGGCTGGTACCCGGCAGTGGATTTTAATATAAGCTATGGCGGTGAGCCCTCCATACTGAGGGGCAATGATACAACAGCGCTACCCTCCGAAATATATAATCGCCTTTCAACTAATACAACTGTTTACCTGCCCCTTCACTTCAATCACGGCAGGTTCAGGCAGACATTATGGCCCTCTGTCAACATTAAATATTTAAACAGATATGTGCTTAACGAGGATGGCAATGCTTTTGATTACGGTCAGACCCTGGTCAATATGAGACTGTACTTTTCCAACCTTTACAGCATGGCATACCGTGATATATGGCCAAAATACGGCCAGGTGCTGGATCTTTATCATACAGCCTCACTTTTTGACCGCGATCTTTACGGACCGGTATCATCTGTCAGAACAGCATTTTATTTTCCGGGCATTGTGGAGGATCACGGGCTGCGGCTGAGATACCAGTATGAGAAACAGGAATTCAGGCGCCTGCTTATCCATAACCGGATATCCCTGCCACGGGGCTATAAGCATATCATTGCCGAAGAGCTCAGCACTTACAGTGCCGATTACGCGCTGCCGCTGGTGTACCCCGATTTCCGCCTGGGGCGGTTCCTGTATGTCAGCCGTATAAGGAACACTTTTTTTTACGATTATTCTGAGGCTGATAATATTTATGATGCCACGGAGCATGAACAGAGGGAAGGGAAGCATTATTACTCATCCACAGGTCTTGAGCTTATGGCCGACTTTTATCTGCTGCGCATACCTGTAAGGCTGTCGGCCGGCGTACAGGCAGCATGGCTACCGGCAGAGAAGAAAAGTCATTTTGAGCTGCTGCTCAACATGGATGTTTTCGGTTTTGTCCTGGGCCGCCACAGGACCTATTAGAGTGAAGCGGCAGTAGCAGTGATAAGTGACCAGGCCCTTTTGACATTATCAAGCTTTACATTGGTCTGCGAGGTAACCATCCTCAGGGAGTACTTACCATCTATCTTTGTATGTGTAAGGTATATCTTACCTGTATCATTAAGCTTATGATTAAGCTTTTCATTAAGTATATTCAGTGTTTCTTCACCTGCATCACCCGGCTTAAACCTGAAGCATACAGTGTTGAGGCTATGTGGCGCCGTAAGCTCAAAGTCAGCATGTTCCTTTACCCTGCCGGCCAGCCATGCAGCATAATTTATATGGTTCCTCACCTTCGCCCTCAGTCCCTCCAGCCCGAAAGACCTGATCACAAACCATAGCTTCAGGGCTCTGAACCTGCGTCCCAGCGGCACACCCCAGTCGCGATAATCATTCACCTCTCCCCTTGTCCTTGTCTTAAGATATTCCGGCAATATTTCGAATGTCTTAATAAGCATACCGGCATCGCGTACAAAGTATGCCGAGCAGTCAAAATTAGTGAACATCCACTTATGCGGATTAAAAACAAAGCTGTCAATATATTCCTTACCCTCGATCATATGGCTGTATTCAGGCAGGATAAGTGCGGTACCTGCCAGTGCAGCATCCACATGCAACCATAAATCATGTTTGCTGCATATCTCACCTATCTCCTTAAGGGGATCAATGGCCACCGTGCCTGTTGTGCCAAGTGTAGCTATAACGCAACAGGGTGTATAGCCATTCTTTATATCCTCCTCTACTGCTGCAGCCAGCTTTACAGGATCCAGTGAATGGTCACCGCGCACAGGCACTTTAACAAGGTTGCGCCGGCCAAAGCCGGCTATTTTAACTGCTTTCTCAATGGATGAGTGTGTCTGGGTGGATGCATATACACGGTATACCTGCCCGTCTGCAAAACCTTCTTCATTGATACTGAAATCACTGATCTTTTCACGCGCCGTCAGCAGTGCTGCCAGTCCGGCCGTTGAAGCAGTATCCTGTATCACTCCCTCGAAATTAGCAGGCAAGCCGATTATATCCCTCAGCCAGTTCATCACCCTCTCTTCCAGTTCGGCAGCCGACGGTGATGTTTCCCATATCATGCACTGTGCCCCCAGTGCGGCGGTTATCATCTCTGCCAGTATTGAAGGGGCCGAGCTGTTAGCCGGGAAATAGGCAAAAAAATCAGGGCTCTGCCAGTGTGTGATACCCGGCATTATAATTTCATTAAAATCATTAAATATTTCGGAAAAATCCTCGGCTTTGCCTGGCGGATCCTCCGGCAGGGAAGAATATATCTCCCCGGGCTTAACCTGCGATTTTACAGGGTAGCTGTCTATATTACCAAGGTAGTTGCCAATCCAGTCCACCAGCTCATGTGCTCTTTTAATAAATTCATCATTTGTCATATCTGACAGCTATTAACAGGGAATACATATTCAGCCATACTCAGGTCAGTGGTCCTGGCCCTTACAGCTTGCGGGTTTTATCAGCTTACACTATCGGCCAGGAGAATTATTGTATTATTATGCACCTCAACAACGCCGCCCTCTATTTGAAAATCGGACACTTTGTTGTTCATGTCTTTAACAGACACCTTCCCTTCAACGAGGGTTGAGACAATGGAGGCGTGGTCTTTCAGTACCTGGAAGGCTCCTTTCTTACCGGGCACCTTCAGGGAGCGTATTTCTCCCTTATATACCTTTTTCTCCGGTGTTATAATCTCTATTTGCACGCTATTCTTTTTACTCGGATGATTCGGAAAGGAGCTTTTCACCTTTCTCTATTGCTTCTTCAATATTGCCTACAAGCATAAATGAAGCCTCAGGGTATTTATCCACTTCCCCATCCATAATCATATTAAAGCCCTTAATGGTATCTTCTATTGTGACAAGCTTACCGGGTATGCCTGTAAACTGTTCGGCCACATGAAAGGGTTGTGACAGGAATCGCTGCACCCTTCTTGCCCTGCGCACTATCACCTTATCTTCTTCCGACAGCTCATCCATACCCAGTATGGCAATTATATCCTGCAGTTCATTATAGCGCTGCAGAATCTCTATCACTCTCTGTGCACAGTTATAGTGTTCATCCCCAACAATCTCGGCTTCCAGTATCCTTGACGACGAATCCAGGGGATCCACAGCCGGGTATATACCCAGTTCCGCTATCTTCCTGCTCAGCACCGTTGTGGCATCGAGGTGAGAGAATGTTGTTGCAGGTGCAGGGTCAGTAAGGTCATCAGCCGGCACATATACTGCCTGCACCGATGTTATGGAGCCATGGCTTGTTGAGCTTATCCTTTCCTGCATAATGCCCATCTCCGAAGCCAGTGTTGGCTGGTAACCCACCGCCGAAGGCATTCGTCCAAGCAGGGCGCTTACCTCTGATCCGGCCTGGGTAAAGCGGAACACATTATCCATAAAGAAAAGTATATCCCTTCCTTCCCCTTTCTTGTCGCCATCACGAAAATGCTCGGCCACTGACAGTCCGGACAGCGCCACCCTTGCCCGCGCTCCCGGAGGCTCGTTCATCTGTCCGAAAACAAGAGCCAGCTTGGAGTCTTTCAGCGCGTCATAGTCGACCGTTGACAGGTCCCATCCTCCTTCTTCCATATTCTTAAGAAACTTCTCTCCATAATTGATAACACCGGCCTCAAGCATCTCCCTCAGCAGGTCATTACCCTCACGTGTTCTCTCTCCCACGCCGGCAAAAACAGACAGTCCCTCGTAGGACTTTGCAATATTATTTATCAGCTCAAGTATAACTACTGTTTTACCCACGCCGGCACCTCCAAAGAGGCCTATCTTTCCTCCCTTGGAATAAGGTTCAATAAGATCAATCACCTTGATGCCGGTATATAGCACTTCCTTTTCGGTTGACAGATCTTCAAACAGGGGGGGCTTACGGTGTATGGGGTATCCTTTCTCCTTTGTCAGCTCCGACATACCGTCAATAGCATCACCCGTAACATTCATAAGCCTTCCCTTTATCTGCTCCCCAACGGGCATAATAATTGGTTTGCCCGTTGCAACCACTTTCATCCCTCTTCTCAGACCATCGGTAGAATCCATTGCTATAGTACGCATTGTATTTTCCCCGATATCCTGCTGACATTCGACCACCAGCAATGATCCGTCATCCATTTTTATTTCAAGAGCATCATAAATATTAGGCAGTTCTGCCCCTTCGCTGTCAAAAGTAACGTCAACAACAGGGCCTATAACCTGGCTTATTACACCTGTATTCTCCGGCATATGCTATTATGTTTAATATGAACTACAAATTTAACAAATTTAACAAATTGCCGGCAGGCACAACACCATTAATATACATTTTTATTCTGCTGTCAGGCATATCTTACTTGCCGTTTTTCATTTTTTAATTAAATTTGGTTAGAAATGAACCAAAAACAACCGGAAAATGAAAAAAACTTTATTATGTCTTATTATTATCCTGTCTGGCTCAGTCCTTGCATACGGACAGCTGACAAAAATCGGAGGGGCTTTATCTTATAATACTGGATACTATTATAATCTTGAAAGCCATCCTGATAAACCAAAAGATCACAAAACGGGCAATCCCGTTATCTCGTTTACAGGTATCTATGAGATAAGCCTTCCCCTTCATCTTAAACCTTCCCTTAACGTATTTATGCCCAGGATCACCAAAGAAGACTATATGGAAGGCTCCTTTAAAAGGGTGATATCGGCCTTTTCGCTTGACCTTGACGGGCATTATGTCTTCAACGCCCTCGACAGGTTTGAATTTTATGGTCTGGGAGGCCTGAACATACTGTGGGTCAGAATGAAGACTACAGAAGATTTTGCCGGATCAGAAAGCTGGACAGTCACCGGCAGCAATAATGCCCTTGGACTTAACCTGGGGGCAGGCTCGTATATGAAGATAAAGGATGAGTTTGATCTTTTCGTGGAGCTGAAGGCCATACTGGGAAAGCAGGTACAGGGCGTTTTAACGGCAGGCATACTGTTGAACGTTGACTGGATGAGCAAGCACGAGAACCGTGAGTTATAAGTTAGTGTGTGCGCCTGAGCAGACCTGCTGATGCTGCCGGGCTATTCCGCACGGTTCAGCAGTCCTGACCCTGAAGTTATTGAGTGCGCCTGAGCAGACCTGAGGCCAGGCTTATCAGTTCATCTTTTCTTTCGTCTTCAACATCCACCTCTTCCAGTGATGAATAGGCCATATTGGTATATTGCATGGCCATATCTTCAACCATAGATTTTATTTTCAGCTCATCAAAGATATTTTTCACTGTTGCCACCTTCTGTTCAGGATCAAAATCTTTCAGTTGCAGCTGCTCGTTAAGTATTTTCAGCTGCGGGCCTGAGGCTACCTCCATTGCTTTAACGAGCAATATTGTTTTCTTATTAGACACTATATCATGGCCTGTCTTTTTTCCAAACACACCGGTATCACCATATGTGTCAAGCAGATCATCCTGTATCTGGAAGGCCAGGCCCAGGTTTTTCCCGAAGGAATAAAGTTTTTCGGCTGACTCCTGTCCTGCATTGCCTATAACAGCTCCTATCTTAAGGGAGGCCGCCAGCAGAGCGGCTGTTTTCAGCTCTATCATCCTGAGATAGGCGGTATGTGATACGAAGTTTATCTTTTCAAAGTCCATATCCATCTGCTGTCCGCTGCATACTTCCACGGCTGCCCTGTTATATGTTTTCATCACCTGTGCCAGCACGGGGGACGGTGTGCTTAACATACAATCATTGGCTAAAAAAGCCATCACGTCGCCTGACAGCACGGCCTGGCTGACATCCCATTTTCTGTGCACTGTTGCGGATCCTCTTCTTATGTTCGAGCCATCCATTATATCGTCATGTACCAGGGTAAAATTATGGAACACCTCGAGGCCCACAGCCGGCAGTATTGCTTTTTCAAGCTTATCATCAAAAAGGTTGCAGGCCATAAGAGTCATAACGGGACGTATGCGTTTGCCCCCTGCTGACATTATGTACTTAACGGGTTCAAACAGTTTGCCGGCTTCATAATCATAGGATATATTATTGATAGCCCGGTTCACTATTTCCTTCAGTTCTGCGTATGTATACATATTTAATAGGATCAGAAACAGTATCAGCGGCCACTCATTGCTTCAGCACCATTAACAACTTCCAGTATCTGGTTTGTTATGCTCGCCTGACGTGCTTTATTATACTCAAGATTAAGCTCACGTATCAGTTCCGTGGCATTATCGGTGGCCATATGCATGGCAGTCATCCTTGCCCCGTGTTCTGCAACATAAGAATCAAGTACGGTACTGTAAAATTGTATTTTAAGGGTTTTGGGAATTAGTTCGGTAATTATTTCTTCCTGGGAGGGCTCAAAAATATAATCAATATTTTCCGACTCCTCATCTCCGGGCTTTTCCAGTGGAAGGAACACCACATAGCTCAGTATCTGCACGGCAGCATTCTTGAACCTGTTATATATAAATTCCACCCGGTCAAATTCTTTACTGAGAAAGGATTCCATGACCCTGCCGGCTATCACCGAGCTGTTTTCAAAGGTGAGGTCCTCGAATATATCGCTGTTATCTTCCAGTATCTGATAATCCCTCTTGCTGAAATAGTCATAAGCTTTCCTGCCTATTGTCATCAACCAAAGTGAATTATTATTATACTGCTCTGTATATTTCTTTTCAATGGTTTCCATTGTCTGCTTAATCACATTCATATTGAATGAACCGCATAGTCCCCTGTTGGACGTAATAACGATAAGCAATACTTTTTCATTTTCCGAGAAGCGGCTGTAAGGGCTTTCAACTTCTTCCTTTTCCAGTCCAAGGCTTATACCGACAAGCAGGCTGTGCAGCTTTGTAGCATATGGCCTCAGTCTGACTATCCGGTCCTGTGCCCTTCGCAGTCGAGCTGCAGCCACCATCTTCATGGCTGAGGTTATCTGCCTTGTGGACTTAATAGATGATCTCCTCTTCCGTATTTCCTTTAAGCTGCCCATATACTATTTCTTCCGTTCTTTATCTTCTTCAGGCTTAAATTTTGCACCTATATCCTTAGCTACTTTCTCCAGTACAGCCGTAATATCATCATTAATCTCTCCTCCGGCCAGTTTCTCAAGCATATCAGCATGTCTGAGATCCAGAAACTCAAGATATTCCTTCTCAAACTCCTTCACCTTATCCACCGGTATATCCTTAAGCAATCCTTTTGTACCACAGTAGATGATAGCTATCTGCTTCTCCACTTTCATCGGTGCATACTGTTTCTGCTTAAGTATCTCAACATTTTTTGCACCTTTATCTATCATGGCTTTTGTTGAGGCATCAAGGTCTGAGCCGAACTTGGCAAAGGCTTCCATCTCCCTGTACTGTGCCTGGTCCACCTTAAGTGTTCCTGCCACCTTCTTCATGGATTTTATCTGTGCATTACCTCCCACACGCGACACTGATATACCCACATTGATAGCCGGCCTTACACCAGCATTAAACAGGTCACCTTCAAGGAATATCTGCCCGTCGGTTATTGAAATCACATTGGTTGGTATATAAGCAGACACGTCACCAGCCTGTGTTTCAATTATTGGCAGGGCGGTAAGAGTGCCTCCACCTTTAATCATTCCCTCGAGTGATTCGGGCAGGTCATTCATCTTCAATGCCACCTCATCGGACTCAATAATCTTGGCTGCTCTCTCCAGCAGGCGTGAGTGCAGGTAGAATACATCGCCGGGATAAGCTTCCCTTCCGGGTGGACGGCGCAGCAACAGCGATACCTCACGGTATGAGACAGCCTGTTTGGACAGGTCATCAAACACTATCAGGGCATCACGACCGGTATCCCTGAAAAATTCCCCTATTGCAGCCCCGGCAAAGGGGGCATAGAACTGGGAGGCTGCGGGATCGGCTGCTGTAGCAGAAATGATAACCGTATAATCAAGAGCCCCGTGTTTTTCGAGCACCGAGGCTATATTAGCCACGGTGGAGCCTTTCTGACCTATCGATACGTATATACAATAGACCGGCTCTCCCCTGTCATAATTACTTTTCTGATTTATAATAGTATCTATGGCAATAGCTGTTTTACCTGTCTGCCTGTCTCCAATGATAAGTTCTCTCTGCCCCCTGCCAATGGGTATCATGGCATCAATGGCCTTGAGTCCGGTCTGCAATGGCTGCTTCACGGGCTGGCGGAAGATAACACCGGGTGCTTTACGCTCAAAAGGCATCTCATACAGTTCTCCCTCAATAGGTCCTTTGCCATCTATAGGTTGGCCTGTCGGGGTGATAACCCTTCCCAGCAATCCTTCACCGGTCATAATAGATGCTATACGCCGGGTACGTTTTGCTATATCTCCTTCGGAAATACCTTCCGCGGAGCCCAGCAAGACGGCACCTACATTATCCTCTTCAAGGTTCAGGACTATAGCCTTGACCCCGTTATCAAATTCAATCAGTTCATTAGCCTGAACATTGCTAAGACCGTATAACCTCACAATACCGTCGCCAACCTCCAGCACCGTACCTACCTCATCAAGTGCGGCACCGGTCTGTATTCCCTCGAGCTGTTGCTTCAGTATCTTTGATATCTCTGCTGGTTTAATACTTGCCATATTCTGAATAAAATATTATACTGCGGTATTACCCGCTGATTATTATCCTTTTATTAACTCTTCTTTTATTTTCCTGAGCTGCGTTCTCAGGCTTGCATCAATATATTTGTCTTCTATCTTCAATATATACCCCCCTGCTATATCACTGTCCACAATCTCCTCCATATCTGCTTTTGTATTGAGGTCTTCCTCGATAATACCTATAACCCTGTCCCTGTTATTACTGCCCACAGGAGCCGCTGTTTTGAGCATCACCCTGGTTATTCCCTCATGCCTGTCGGCCCGGTCTATATAGACCCTGGCTATTCCCGGCAGGTATGCTTCACGGTTATTATTCACAGCAAGGGTAATAAGACTGAAGGAAGTACTGCTAACATTATCCTTAAACAGGGCTTTCATTATCTCCCTTTTCTTCGTATTATTTATTACAGGACTGTTAATAATACTTCGAAAATCTTCCATAGCCGACAGCCGGAGTACAAAGACCATGTCTTCCCTGACTTCTTTAAGCTTTTTTTGCTCCGATGCTGACAGGAAAAGGGCTTTTGAATATCTGACTGCTATCTTGCTCTCATTCATATGGGGCGGACTAATTTTCTTTCAGATCCAGGTCATCAAGCAGCTTCTTCATAAACTTGTTTTGCTCCTTGTCTGTTTTTAGTTTCTCATCCAGTATTTTTCCGGCTATCTCCACTGACAGGCTGGCTATCTGATTTCTTATATCATTAACAGCCATTGCTCTTTCTCTTTCGATAGTGGTACGTGCTTTACCTATCATCTTATCTGCTTCCTTTGCAGCCTGCTGTTTTGCTTCTTCAATCATTTTATTCTTTGAATCGCGTGCTTCCTTAAGCAGCTCATCATATTCCTCACGTGCTTCCTGCATCATGGCCTCATTATTTGTTTTCAGCCGTTCAAGCTCTTTACGGGCATCCTCGGCTGCCTCCAGCGATCCTCTTATACTCTCTTCCCTTGCTTTTATGGCCTGCAAAATCGGCTTCCAGGCAAAAGCTCTGAGTAAAAGAAGAAGCAGTGCAAAAATAATGGTGGTCCAGAATATTGTCCCCACATCCGGTGTTGTAATACTACTGGCAAGTATCATTGTAATATTAATTTTTAATTAAAAGGCATGCCTGCAACCGGTGGTCACAGGCTGCCATAAACCTCTATACTCTCTACGCAATAAGAGCAACCACAACAGCAAAAAGGGCAACCCCTTCAATAAGGGCCGCTGAAATAATCATTGATGTCTGTATATTCGATGCTGCTTCGGGCTGGCGTGCTATGGCTTCCATAGCCTGTGCGCCAATTCTTCCTATACCCCAGGCAGCTCCTATAACTGCAATTGCTGCTGCGAATGCTGATAAACCTTCCATAATAATTGATTTTAGTTTAAAAAATATTAATGATGTTCTTCTACGGCCAGGCCAATAAACAGGGCCGATAATAATGTAAATACATATGCCTGTATAAATGCAACCAGTATTTCCAGGCAATCCATAAATAAACCCATCAACAATGATACCGGGGCCATGGTCAGCGACCTGAAGATAAATATCAGGGCAACCAGGCTCAGCACTATGATATGTCCTGCCGTTATATTGGCAAAAAGACGAATCATAAGTGAGAATGGTTTTACTATAATGCCTATCAGTTCAATGACAGGCATTATAGGTACCGGCACCTTAAGCCACCATGGCACTCCCGGGGTGTTAAAAATATGTCTCCAGTATGTCTTACTGCCGTTTACATTTATCATCACCATACTGAATGCAGCCAGTGTAAATGTAACGGCTATGTTACCCGTTACATTAGCTCCTCCCGGGATAATGGGCACCAGACCCAACAGATTATTTATCAGTATGAAAAAAAATACTGTTAATAAATAAGGTAAGAAACGTGTATGCTTACCCTGACCAATATTGGGTTTGGCTATATCATCCCTGATAAAAAGTACCAGTGGCTCAAGAAATCCCTGCTTCCCTGTAGGAGCACTTATTCCTGTTTTCCTGTATGATCTTGCAAGAGATATAAAAATCCATAACAGGATAAGGGAGGCCATAAACATGGCAGCCACATTTTTTGTAACAGACAGGTCCAGGGGCAGGTAATCCTTATTCACCACGCCTTCCTCATCTGTTTCCACTATTCTTCCCTCCAGCTCTCCTTCATCCATTATCTTAAAGCCCTTGTAGCTGTGGCCATGAGAAAGGTGTCTGGAAGAAAAAATATTGAGGCCTTTTGTTTTGCTGTATACTATAACCGGAAGGTAAAGGCTGACATGATGTCCCTCGGGGGTTGTTAATATATGCCACTCATGGGAGTCGCTTATATGGTCAAAAATAAATTCACGTGCATCAAAGTCTTTTTCATTTCCTCCCTCTTCATCAGACTCTGACGCCGAAGGGACTACTGTATTATCATCAGCTATAATCCTTTCGCCTGCAATCCCGCCATAAGAATTGACTGTCAGGCCGGTAAAGATTATTAATATCAGATAAACGCTCCTTATCTTCAACCCTTGCTCATTTTAAAGATTTAACTTTTAATACCTTAAGGATAATCTTAAGGAGATAAACAGTGAAGGCTAAATATAACAAAAAAAACAATATTATATACTGTGGACCGGTTCTTTTCAGGATTATAAAATAGGTGAGGGCAAACACGCTTGACAGAACGAACTTGGTTCCTACTGCCGCCATTGTGAATACCGGCTGCCTTTCAGGGGGTTTTTTCCTGCCTGCAATAAAAACAATGAAAGATACGGCAATAATTACGGGGAAAACAAGACAGGGTAGCAAAAGGTCCCTGAATGTAAGTCCTGTCTCCAGAATATTTATGGCTGCAAGCGATAATGCAAAGACAAGTAAAGAATAGAACAGGAGATAAATGAATATTTGTACGGGACTTTTCATACATCGTGTTAATGCTCGTTCCATCAGCTTATTTTTTCCCGATAAAATCTTTCAGTGTTGTATATAGTGCTGCAAATACACCGAGCAGGGAAAGTATTATCGTAAATACGGGTGTTTCGCCTCCTCTTCGTTCGTCAAGTTTAACACCGGCAAAAGTCATCCCGCCTATGATAATGATCATCTGAAAAGCTATGCCCGAATACCTTGCATACGACTTCAGGTCACTATCCTTCTTTGGGGGCTTCTCCTTTTGCGGCCTCCCTGTTTGCGGCTTCTCTGTTTGCGGCTGCCGGTTTTCCTCCGCTTCCTGGTATTTCCTGCCCATCTTCGCTCATATTACAGTTACCGGTAAATCTGGCCCCGGGCTCGATTGATAATTTTTCGGTAATTATATCACCATTTATACGGGATGATATCTTAAGGGTAAGCAACTGGCTTACATTAATCTTGCCATCCACCTCACCTGATACTTCGGAATTCTTGCAAAGGACTTCTCCTTTTACCTTACCCGTATTCCCTATCACAACCTTACCCTTGGTCGCCAGGTTGCCAATCAGCACACCATCTACCCTTATATCGCCCTGCGATTTAATATCACCTGTAATTTCTGTTCCGTTACTTATCAGGTTGATATTTGAATTGTCTGTTTCATTAGCCTTTGCCATGACTCAAATTATTAGTTTAATAAGATAACTCACAAAGTTAAGAAGTATTATGTCAAAACTAACACTAATCTTTCTTTTTAGTATCGTATGCCCATTTAATATAAATTGATCCCCATGTGAAGCCACCGCCAAAAGCTGCCAGAATTACATTATCCCCTTTTTTGATCCTGTCTTCATATTCCCACAGGCATAATGGTATGGTAGCGGCTGTTGTGTTGCCGAATTTTTCAATATTTATCATTATCTGCGAACGGTCGAGTCCCATTCTCCTTCCGGTGGCATCAATAATTCTCATATTGGCCTGGTGTGGCACCAGCCATGCAATATCTTCCGGGCTGAGCCCGTTTCTTTTCATCACTTCCACTGATACATCGGCCATCTTCGAAACTGCAAACTTAAACACTGTCTGCCCTTCCTGGTACACAGAATGTTCTTTTGCATCAATGGTCTCATGGCTTGGCGGCTTTTCCGATCCCCCGGCTTTCATATGCAGGTAATGCCTTCCCGAGCCGTCGCTGCGTAAGATGTGGTCAATAACACCTATGTCGTCAGTGGTAGGTTCAAGAAGCACTGCGCCTGCAGCATCACCAAAAAGAGGACAGGTTGTACGGTCAGTGTAATCGGTAATCGATGACATCTTATCCGCGCCTACCAGCACAACCTTCTTATAGCGTCCTGACTCAACATATGTGCTTGCCGTCTGCAGGGCAAAAAGAAAACCCGAACAGGCAGCATTAAGGTCAAAGCCGAAGGCATTCTTAATTCCGACCTTGTCAGAAATAATATTTGCAGTAGCCGGGAATATCATATCGGGCGTTACTGTTGCACATATTATAAGGTCAACCTCCAAAGGATCGGTGCCTGTCTTTTCAAGCAATCCTCTCACGGCCTCGGCACCCATAACCGATGAACCCTGTTTTTCCCCCTTAAGTATTCTTCTCTCTTTGATGCCAACTCTCTGCATTATCCATTCATCAGAGGTATCAACCATCGTAGCCAGCTCATCATTAGTAAGTATGTACTCCGGGAACCATGCATGCACCCCGGTAATTGCAGCTCTAAGTTTTTCCATATTAAATTTCTTCAATGATCTTGTTTGCAAGATCAGCGTTTACCACATCTCTTGTTTGAAGGATCATGTTCATAACAGCTTTCCTGCGTGATATACCATGACCTATAACAACATTGGCATTGATGCCAACAACTGGCGTGCCACCGAAATTCTCAAAATTGAGCCTTTCAAAAAAATCGTCTTTTTCTATATTTCTTTCCTTGTAAATGGAATAAAAAGCTTCGCCCTGCTTGATAATAACATTGCCAACAAAACCATCACATACAATAACATCTGTCATATCATCAGTAAACAGCCTGTTGCCTTCTATATTACCTTTAAAATTTACCGAAGGGTTATCTTTCAGCAGCTCATAGGCTCCCCTTACAGCTACTGTCCCCTTTGTTTCTTCCTCGCCAATATTGAGCAGGCCAACTGTGGGATTATCAATATCCAGCACATACCTGGCGTACAGGCTGCCAAGCTTGGCATATTGCAGCAGCACATCGGGTTTACAGTCGGGATTCAGACCCACATCAAGCAGTACCGAGCGGGCGCCTCCTGTTGCCGGCAGGGCTATGGCCAGGGCGGGACGAAACACACCCGGTATCACATTCACCGTATAACTGGCTCCAACCAGCATAGCACCAGTATTACCAGCACTGGCAAAGCCGTCAATATCACCTGCTTTTAACAGCCTGTACCCCACGGCTATACTTGAATTACTTTTCTGTGAAAAGGACCTGGCAGGGTGTTCCCCCATCTCAATAACCTCCCCGGAGGGTACTATATCAAAGTAAGACAAATCAATATTTTCCTTCTTTGCCCCTTCCCTTATTACCTTCTCATCACCAATAAGAACAATTCTCTCATCCGGCAACAGGTTCCCTAAAGCATCAAATGCACCTTCAAGGATTGCCCCGGGTGCATAATCTCCGCCCATTACATCGAGCCCGATCTTCATATATAAATTTATTTAGCCGATACTTCTTTCTCTACAGCCAGCTTACCACGGTAATGTCCGCACTCCGGACATACCCGGTGCAGTTTCACCGAAGCGCCACAGTTTGAGCATGTTGACAGTGTCGGTGCCGTTGCTTTATAATGTGTTCTGCGCTTATCCCTTCTTGTCTTTGAAGTCTTTCTTTTAGGATGTGCCATTTCTATTTGTTTTTCTTGTTATTATTATTTTTCAGTTTCTCCAGTTCTTTCCAGCGTGGATCTTTCTTATTATCATCATTCACAATATGCTGGTCCAGTTTATCCAGCATATCCGGATCACATGTGCTTTCACCGTTCTCATCATCTGGGTGTACTTTTTTGAGAGGCAGCCCAAGGTGGGCAAACTCATAAAAAAGATGGTCCAGTTGAAAAGCATTTTCTCCAAATGGTACCATTATCACCTCATCATCAACCTCCTCCCACTGTTCACCAAACTTTATCAGTATACGGTCATCCGTATGCAGATCCTGTGTGTACAGCTCAAGACACCTGTCACAATCGAGCCTGACCGTTCCTTTCAGCTCAATCTGCATCTCCATATGTGCCGACCGCCTTACAAGCCCGATAACAGCCTGCAATGCTGCGTCCTGTATGACCGACTCTTCAAAAGAATTAAAAAAATCACCTCCGATTTTAAAATCAAATGAATGACTCCCCTCTTTCAACCCCGTCAATGGTATACTGTAAAAACCCCGCATGATGATCTAAAATTGGTGTGCAAAAATAAAAAAGCTTATCCAATAATTAAAGCTAAACGGCAAAAAAGTAGGAAAATATGCAATTTGGAGCCATTTACCGGTAAAATAATGCTGTTTGCCGATTGTATTTATTACCAAACTGTTAATGCGGGTATATTTGTCATGTCAATATAATTAACTTTATGATAATACAAATATGAAGCAGGCGGGGCGGACCCGCGAACGAAGCAAATAAAATTTTTACACCCATGAATAACAAAAAACATAATCACGGACGGAGCATAGGGGTCTTCCTGGTAACACTGGGAGTATTCCTTGGCCTGGTAATGATGGATGTCCTCAGCCTGGGAAGCCCTCACGACTATTTCGTATGGCCCATGCTGGTTGTTTTTATCGGCCTGGTAACCTTTTTTAACGGAGATGCCACGGCTGGCATAATAATTATGGCGGTAGGAGGATACTTCCTGTTTCCCCGCATTGATTATGAGCTGCCGGCACTGGCGGAAAAGCTATACTGGCCTGCAGCAATAATCCTGGCGGGGATGGCGATGATCATATCAGGTATTATCAAACGATACCGTTAATAATAAATCAATATATTAGTAAAACCAAGAAAACAAAAGACATGAAAGAACATTTTAATAACGACGACAGACCCTACCACAGCCATTCAGCAACAAGTAAGATAGCTGTTGGCGTGGTGCTTATTCTGATTGGATTTATACTTGTGATAAGGAACACTGGCTTCCTGCCCCACTATTTTGAAAGCATCATCTTCAGCTGGCAGATGCTGCTTATTGCAATAGGCTTTGTGATGACACTGAGTACCGGCAATAAGACACCCGGACTCATAGTTATGGCGGTAGGCGGATTTTTTATCCTCCCCGAACTGTTTCATGTGCCATTCAGGACCTACAGACTGTTCTGGCCGGCTGTTTTTATAATCATTGGTATCATTGTCCTGACCAACGCAAAGTGGCTGAAAAGGGACAGCTGGACCAGCGGCAGGGAAGCTTCCAATGATATCATTGATATGGTAAATATTTTTGGAGGTGGCGAACGGCGCCTCTTAAGCCAGAACTTCAAAGGCGGAAAGATAACATGCGTGTTCGGAGGTGGCGAGATAGACCTTACCAGGGCCGGGCTGGCCCCTGGCACCAGTGAGCTGGAGATATCATGTGTCTTTGGCGGTGTATCACTGATAGTGCCACCCGAATGGAATGTCATCATAGATGTAACACCAGTCCTGGGCGGATTCTCTGATCAGCGCAAAGCGCCGGTCTCAACTATAGATATGTCCAAAACACTGGTAATAAAAGGTGCGGTAGTCTTTGGTGGAGGTGAAATAAAAAGCTACTGATAATAATGATCCATCCAATAATCAGCAAGCGCGACAGGTTTATTGTCTACTGGCTGATCTGGCTGATAGTAGGGCTGGGTCAGTCATTGCTGATATATTTTTCAGCAGGAACAGGTATCACGGCATCATTTGTCGACGGCTTTTTTTCTGCTGTATTATTCGCACTGCTTGCCATGGCCTTATGGTTTCCCGTCAATTATTTCAATGCAGGAGGCAGCAGCCTGCGCATGTCCTTTTTCAATCACCTGGGCATAGCCATTATTGTCCTGGCACTATGGATCTTTATCACCAAACACCTGGTACTTGCTGTATTGCAGGATGATACGGAATACCTGCTGTTCTGGAATAACTCATTATACTACCGTATCGGGTCCGGGGCTTTCATGTATGCCCTGATAATACTGACCTATTATCTTCTGATAAGCATAGATAATATTGCAAAAAGAAATATCAGGGAGGCAAAGCTGGAGAATATGCTGAAAGAAACCGAGCTGATGATGCTGCGATCCCAGATAAACCCTCATTTTCTTTTTAACAGTCTGAACTCAATAAGTTCGCTTACGGTATCGGATGCCGGACGGGCCAGGGAGATGGTTATCAAATTATCCGAATTTATGAGGTATGCCCTGTCGCAAAAGGAAGATCGTACGGTAAGTCTTGAAACGGAGCTGGGACACCTGAGGCTCTACCTTGACATAGAAAAGGTGCGTTTCGGGGAAAGACTGATCCTTGAGGAAAATGTCAGCCCGGAATGCCTTAAGTTCCCCATACCAAACATGATCCTTCAGCCCCTCTATGAAAATGCCATTAAGCACGGCGTATATGAAAGTACGGATACCGTCAGTATAAGACTCAGGGCAGAAGCCATCAATGGTGGCATGCTGATAAGCATAAGCAATGACTACGATCCGGCAAGCATCCCGGCGTGGGGTACCGGTACAGGCTTAAATAACGTAAGGCGAAGGCTTGAACTGTATTACGGCAGGCGCTCATGGCTGAAAACAAAAAAAGATAAGAGTATATTTACAGCTGAATTATTTATACCCGGAAAAACAGAAACCGAAAAATGAACGAGAAAAACCGGATAAGAGCACTTATAATAGATGATGAAGAGCCTGCAAGGAGCCTTATAAGATATTACCTGGAAAAACATGGCTCTGTTGAGATTGTCGGTGAGTGTCCCGACGGCTATTGCGGACTGCTGTCCATAAGGGAACTGAAGCCCGATCTTCTTTTCCTCGACATACAGATGCCCAGGATAACGGGATTTGAGCTACTGGAGGTGCTTGAAGAAAAACCCGAGATTATCTTTACTACCGCCTATGATGAATATGCCATCAGGGCTTTTGATCTCAATGCCGTGGATTATCTTCTCAAACCCTTTCCTGAGAAACGTTTTTACGAAGCCGTTGATAAGGCCATACAGAGGATAAGGAAAGGGGAGAGGATGAACGGGGATATCAGCAAGCTTACTACCGGCACAGTGGAAGGATCTGCTCCCCTTAGCAGGATAATAATAAGAAAGGGGTCAGCCATCAGCTTCATTTCAGTAAGTGATATACAGTATATACAGGCGGAGGATGATTATGTAATGATATACCATGCAGGTGGCAAAGCACTTAAACAGCAGACGATGAAATATTATGAACAGCAACTTCCCCAAAAGGAATTTGTACGTATACACCGCTCTTATATAGTGGCCATTGAGCAGATCAGCCGTGTTGAACCATATGGCAAAGACACTCATATTGCCATTACGAAAGACGGTAAACGCCTGCCTGTAAGCCGTTCCGGTTATAAGAAATTAATGCTTTAACCTGTTGTCCCGGGGCCACCTGCCCGTGTATGTTTTCCATGGTCTGTACCTTTTAACCCATATCCCCGGAACGGGATCGTAACCATGCGTGCCACCGGGCCTGCAACGACTGAAGCGGTTGCCTGCCATCAGGAATCCTCTCAGCGGACCATGCTTCTTAAGTGCATCCACAGCATATTGTGAACAGGTGGGAGTATGCCTGCAGGAGGGACCTGTCAGCGGCGATATAAACCACTTATACACGTATAAGGGAATAAGCAGGATATATACCGCTATCTTTCTTAGGACTTTCTTCATCACCCTAAAGATAGCGCTAATGTATATAAACAAACAATTTTATGCTGACAGTCTGCCCGCCAGAAAATACTCAATGCCCTTATCGCCTTCAATCCGGTACCGGCGCAAAGGCTGATACAGCGATCTTAAAGCATATGCCGGATCCTTCAGGCATTTATAAATATGGCCAGGCCATCTGTCACAGTCAAATATGTCAGCCTGTCATATTTTCAAATCCCCACTATAATTTGGCAAAGAAATTGCTGCTTATTCTTCCGGAATTTTTATAAAAAAAAGACAGGAAAATGGCAATATGGATAATATTTATAGCAGTAATGATAATGAGCTGGCTTGTAAGCAACAAGCTTAAGCGCAAATTTAAAAAATATTCAAAAATACCGGTGGGCAGGGGAATGACCGGTCGTGATATCGTGGAAAAGATGCTGCATGACCATGGCATCTATGATGTCAGTATTGGCAGTGTGGGAGGCCAGCTGAGCGACCATTATAATCCGGCCAAAAAAAGCATTAACCTGAGCCGCGAGGTATATTCAGGCTCAAGCATTGCTTCGGCTGCCGTAGCCGCCCATGAATGCGGCCATGCCGTGCAGCATGCAGAGGCATATACCTGGCTGGGTCTTCGTTCAAAGCTTGTTCCGGCTGTCAGCTTTGCCTCAAAATGGGTTCACTGGGTGCTGATTGCAGGTATTATATTGATAGAAAGCATGCCATGGTTATTACTGGCGGGTATAGGTCTTTTCGCACTCACAACCATTTTCAGCCTGATAACCCTTCCGGTTGAGATAAATGCCAGTAAGAGAGCTCTTGCCTGGCTTTCAGATTCAGGTATAACGGTTTACGGCAGCCATGAAAAAGCTGAGGATGCCCTCAGGTGGGCTTCATATACATACCTGGTAGCCGCACTGGGATCGATAGCTGCCCTGCTGTATTACGTTCTGATCTTTATTGGAATTGATAACTGATGTTTACCTGCCCTCAACATTAAGCCAGGTTGTGTGTTTTTTTATTATCCTCAGTATCAGCCAGGACACTAAACCGAATATAAGCAAAACTGCCCACAGCAGATTAATACTTATTTCACCATCAAGACTGTAATTGCGGCTTATATCAAGCAGGGCAAAAACTATGAATATTGCTCCGAAGCCATTATATTCCCTTTTAAGCACATTGCGAAAAGAGAAGGTCAGATCAGAGCTGGTGTAGTTCCGGAACGAGGGAATGAAAGATTTTACCATCTCTGCCCAGCGGTCATAGGATTCACTGAACTTTCTTCTCAGGAATTGCTCCTCCGCAAACATTATCCTTTCATAATAAAGCCAGTAGGCCAGGCAGAAGATTATAATAATCCATACTGAGCGCAGAAACAATACCGGTCCGAGCCACATAAAAAAGTTACCCAGGTAAAGGGGATGCCTCAGCAAGGAATAAATACCCCTGGTATTCAGCTTTTCCGCTACCTGTCCGTTTATATTCCTCCCGGATGTGTTTTTTGGTGTACGCCCTACAGTCACGGCCCTTATAATCTGTCCCAGCAGGCTGACAGCCAGGAAGGCGATCTCTGCAACCGGACTGTATTCAAGTGACGGCTTAGGGTTAAGCATAATATAAACCAGTGAAGGAATAAAAATAAACAGCGGCAGCCAGCCCCTTCTCTTAAAAAGCCAGTTACCACTTCTTTCAAACTCATGTACCAGGGCCATAACTCAGTTTATATGTTTTCAGCTTTCAAAAGTATTAAATAATTCAGAAACTGTATTTCATTCTTAAAAACCCGAGGTTCATTTTCTGTATTTCATTATTTAGTTCTGCGTTAAAATGCTGCCAGATAAAGGAAAAATCAAGGTTGGCAGACAGCGAGATGTCTGCTGCGGGACCGGCAAAGAAACCCTGCAGTCCGGGGTACCATATTGCCGACATGCTGATATTGACGAGCGGACTGACGGGATAACTAACACTACCAAAAAGTGAAAGCTCTGAAAAAGCCAGG